>NZ_FTOK01000004.1:0-265111 GCF_900156705.1 Salimicrobium salexigens
CAATTACTACAACCATGATCGTATAAAAGCAAAATTAGCTGGTTTGAGTCCCATTCAATACCGGACTCAAACCAGCCAATCAGCTTCCTAATAAAAACTCTAACTTTTAGGGGTCACTACCAACGTGTGAAGGATTACCGGAGATTTTTCGTTTATCTGGCCGGAGCTTCAGCGGAACGTTTTTCGAAGCGTTTTGTGTTTGCGTGGGAATTTTTGGCTACAGCCGTTTCTTTAATGAAACTGGTCGAATCATGGGAAACGGAGGAAGATTTCCGGGAGGGAATGTATTTCATGACCGATACATTTATGCACACAGTCAATACATATTTCCTGGAGTCTCCTTCCCACCCGCAAGTGATGAAGTTCATTCAATATGTGGATGAACATTTGTATGATCAGCTTTCCGTCACTTTGATAGCAGACGGGCTCGGAATGTCGCCCGGTCATCTGGCCCGGCTGGTCCGTACTCATCTCGATACCACCTGCAATGAATATATAAAAAGAAAGAAGCTTGAGGAAAGTGTGCTTCTTCTTCAGGATATGACCCTGCCCATACGGGACATTGCCGATAGAATCGGCATCAGTAACGGACACTTCATCCGTATCTTTCAGGAGAAGTATTCCTGTTCTCCCAGTGAATACCGGAAACGGATCGTCACGGGAATTACCGCAGACGTATAAGCATTCCGGCCGTTTTCCGGCGCATGATGGTCTCTGTCTGAGGCCGTTATGCTCCGGGAAATGTTTCCCGGAAGGAACTTTGCTCCGATGAAGGAGGAAGTGATTCATTTTTTTAAATATAGTAAAGGAGGATGATCATGTGGATGGTCTCATGAAGACATTCGAAGATTTTATAGCGCAAATACCGCAGCTTCTTCTCGCGCTTCTCGTACTAATTATAGGATTTATAGTAGCTGCGATCGTTTCCAGAGGAGTCAAAAAAGCTCTGGAAAAAATGGAATTAAGCAGGAGGTTGTTCGGAAAGAAAGACTCGGACACGCCCCCGTCGTTCAGCGTTGAAAGAGTCGTAGGGAAAATCATTTACTGGCTGATCGTCATTATAGCCTTTGTATGGTTCCTTAATATGCTGAATATCGACATGCTGGCAGAGCCGCTGTCCAATATGCTATCAAGCATCACTTCAGCAATCCCTGTAATCGTAAAAGCAGGTATCATTCTGCTCGTCGCCTACGTTATAGCGACAGTACTTAAGAAGCTGATCGAAGGCGCTGGAGGAAAAATGTCCGGAATGATGGTGAAGTCCAAGGTAGCAGATGATGAAGAATCTGCTCAAAAAGGTGTGAATACACTTGCTCAGATCGTATTCTATCTTATCCTTTTACTGGCGCTTCCGGCTGTGCTCGGAGCCCTGAACATCGACTCTCTGAGCGGATCCATCTCTTCTATGATAGAGAGCATCCTTACCTTTATTCCTAAACTGGTAGCAGCTGCGATTACGCTGCTGATCGGCTGGTTTGTAGCTAAAATCGTACGGGATATCGTTACGAAATTCCTTCAGAGTATCGGAACGGACCGCGTTTCCGAGAAGATGAACCTTTCTTCTTCCATGAAAGGAACCAGTCTTTCCCAGATCATCGGTACGGTAGTATTCGTACTCATTCTGATTCCGGTCGTTATTTCCGCACTGGAAACACTGGATCTTGAAGGTATTTCGGCACCGGCTATCGCTATGCTGAACACCGTACTGGAAATGATCCCGCAAATCATCGTAGCCGCTCTGCTGATTATGGTAGGTGTAGTAATCGGTGGCTGGCTGAAGGACGTTGTAGCCAACCTTCTTGAACGCGTAGGTTTCAATTCCCTTATGAGCAAGATGGGACTTGGGGGCGCAGAAGAGAACAGAAGCATCCCTAAACTGTCTGAAATCGGTGGATACATTGTACAGATTTTCGTTATTTTCCTGTTTGCTGTAGAAGCTCTTCAGGTAATACAGCTTGAGTTCCTCGTCGATCTTGCGACAGGAGTCGTCAGCTATCTGCCATCTGTATTCGCTGCAATCGTCATTCTCGGTATAGGTATGTGGCTTGCGGATGCGGCTTCCCGCTTCGTGAAGAGTGCCGTCCGCACTCCTGGAGGCGAATCCAACATTCTTGCCTCTGTTGCCAAGTATGCTATTCTGGCTTTCGCATTGTTCATGGCACTCGACCAGCTCGGTGTAGCTGATTCGATCATCAACACTGCGTTCATGCTTATACTTGGAGCACTTGCCCTTGCGTTCGGTCTTGCCTTTGGACTTGGCGGACGTGACAAAGCGGCCGAGTACCTTGAGAAAGCTGACCGCAAGATGGAAAAAGTAAGTGTAGAAAAAGATTCGAAGCCTGAGGATCCTGGTGAACCTGGTCCGGGCCCGAATGATCTTCCTTAAGACAAAAGACGAAAGACTGCCGGTTTTCTCAAACCGGCAGTCTTTTTTTCGCTCTACAATATTGGCTCTACAATATTTGTTGGGGTATCAGAAAAATTTAGCCAAAGAAATACACACAAGCTCCTTTATCTTTTATACTTTAATTGCCTAGAAACAAGAAAAAGATAGGAGTTGTGTGTATATATGCGTTCTACCATGATGATTCCAGGATTTGAAGGTGTGGAAGTGAGGAAGACGGAGGAACGGGACGGGTGTTTGTACCTTCATGTACAGATGCCGAAAAAAACCCACATTTGTCTTTCCTGTCGAGCTAGAACCCGTCGGCTTTATGACTATCCGGTACAAAAAGTGCAGCACCTCAGAGGGTTTGAACGCATGACCTACGTTTTCTATTGAAAACGACGGCTGTGATTGTGGAAAAAGATTTTCAGAACGAAAAATCCGAACGGTTATATCCGTTCGGATTGTGTCTATTATATACCTTGCATAAGCATCGCACCGGCCACTCTTTTGAAGCCGGCAATATTCGCTCCTGCTATAAGATCGCCGGGCTTTCCGCATTCTTCCGCAGCTTCCTGGGAACGATCGTGGATATCTTTCATGATCGCTTTCAATTGCTCATCCACTTCTTCGAAGGACCAGGAGAGACGAGCACTGTTTTGGGCCATTTCCAAAGAAGATACTGCAACTCCTCCGGCATTGGCCGCTTTCGCCGGGGCGAAAAGAACATCGTTTTCCTGGAAGAAATCAATCGCCTCAGCATCACATGGCATGTTCGCTCCTTCTCCGACGGCGAGCAGTCCGTTAGAGACAAGTAGTCGTGCAGCTTCTTCACTGAGCTCATTTTGAGTAGCGCATGGCAAAGCTATGTCGCAGGGGACGGACCAGATATCCGGACAGTTATCGAAGTAGCGGGCTTGCGGATGTTCTTCCACGTACTTGGATATCCTCTCTCCTTCATCGATCTTCAAACGTTTTACCGTTTCAATATCAATTCCGTCTTCGTCATAGATATACCCCGAAGAATCACTGCAGGCTACAACGTTGGCTCCAAGTTCATCGGCTTTTTCCATCGCAAAACAGGAGACGTTCCCGGATCCTGAAACGACAACTGTTTTTCCACGGAAAGAAAGACCGCGCGTTGCGAGCATTTCTTTCACGAAGTAGACAGAACCGTATCCCGTAGCTTCGGTGCGCACAAGACTGCCTCCAAATTGCGGACTTTTCCCGGTCAGTACGCCGGCTTCAAAAGCTCCGCGCATCTTTTTGTACTGTCCGAACATATAGCCTATCTCCCGGGGACCGACTCCGATGTCTCCGGCAGGTACGTCCGTGTCGGGACCGATATGGTTGGAGAGTTCGGTCATGAAACTCTGAACAAAACGCATGATCTCACGGTCGGACTTTCCTTTCGGATCAAAGTCCGAACCGCCTTTCCCGCCGCCGATCGGCTGGCCGGTAAGAGAGTTTTTGAAAATCTGTTCAAAGCCGAGAAATTTAATAATGCTTGAATTTACGGTCGGGTGAAAACGGAGCCCGCCTTTATAGGGTCCGATTGCGCTGTTGAATTGGACCCGGAATCCACGGTTAACACGAACAGCGCCTGTATCGTCCGTCCAGGGCACCTGAAAGCTTATCATTCTTTCGGGTTCCACAAGGCGTTCGAGGATCCCATTATTGATGTACTCCGGATTTTCTTCAAGAAGGGGAATAAGGGAATGAAGGGTCTCCTTTACGGCCTGATGGAATTCAGGTTCATGAGGATTTCTTTCTTTTACAGTCTGAAGAACCTCGGAAACGTATTTGGTCGCTTTGTCTTTTTGTGGTTTCGTTATATATTGTTGGGTTGTCGGCATAAAATTACATGCTCCTCTCTGACGTTTTCTATAAAAGAAAGTAAGATCTTTTAAGTTGTATTTGAGTGTTATCTATTTTACAATTTATTTTTAATAAAACCAATCTAATAATTAGATTGTTATCATGAAGTTTTTCGATAATTTAGATAAAGGAGGACTCAGTGTGGAATTAAAACAGCTTCGTTATTTCATGAAAGTAGCGGAATTGGAGCACGTTACAGACGCTGCTCTGTCTCTTGATATTTCCCAGTCGGCCGTGAGCCGCCAGATTTATAACCTGGAACAGGAGCTGGGTGTCGAACTTTTTTATCGCCGGGGGAGAAATGTCATACTGACCCATGCCGGTAAAATGTTTTATGAACATATGGACAGGATCCGCGTCCTGTTCCATCAGGCGGAGAGGGAAATACGGGAGTTTCAGAGTCCGAAAACAGGGACCGTCCATATAGGCTTTCCTTCAAGTATTGCTACGTATATTATGCCGGCGGTAGTATCCGCTTTCAGGGAAGAATATCCGGAAGTGAAATTCCGGCTGAGCCAGGGTTCTTATTACGAATTGATCAATATGGTTGTGAAAGGTCATGTGAACATGGCTCTCCTCGCTCCTCTGCCGGAGGATGAGAGAGTGGAGGGGGAGACACTGTTTACGGAAAAAGTAGTAGCTCTTCTGCCTTCCAGCCACCCTTTGGCTTCGGAGGAGGAAATTGAAATCAACAGTTTAAGGAATGAAGAGTTTGTCACATTTCCGGAAGGGTATATTTTGCGGGATCTTATTATGGAGGCTTGCCATAAAGGCGGATTCGCACCTGACGTTTCCTTCGAAGGAGAAGATATTGAAACGATTAAAGGTATGGTTTCGGCAGGTCTCGGTGTTTCTTTCATACCGGAAGTGACGCTGGTGGACGGCATGCCGAGGAACGCTGTTAAAATCCCCCTCAAAAACCCGGTCGTCACCAGATCGATCGGAATCGTCAAATCGAAAGAACGCCCTCTGCTGCCTACGGAGGAGACGTTCTACAGGTTTTTAATCGACTTCTTTTCCCATAGACGGTAATCAAACAGGAAAAGGATAGTTCCGGATACTGGAAAGAACGGAAAACGGAGGGTAAAATAGGGGTATCTGCGGTGAGTAGAGGAGAGGTTGATTTTGAAAGAAATAACGGAACGTGATTACACCCTGCTTTCTATTATTTCTATATTTTTTATGACAGCCGGTATGGGGACAAGGCCGCTCGTGTCGATCCTCGGAAACGAACTGGGAGCCACTTCGTTTCAGATCGGGCTGATCATTTCCCTTTTCCCGCTGCTCCCTCTGTTTTTATCCGTACCCATCGGCCGATTTATAAACTTCCATGGAAGTAAGGGTCCGCTTCTTCTCAGTGCTGCACTGACGATGGCTGCACTCAGTCTGCCGTTCTTCTGGACCTCCCTCACCGGGCTCATCGTGTCTCAGGTAGTAGCAGGGGCCTTTCACACTGCTTTTATCATTTCGGCCCAGAGCTACGTAGGTCAGTCGCGGGACGGAACGAAACGGGATCATCACGTTATGAAGTTCAGTATCGGAGCTGCGACAGGAACATTTCTCGGTCCGGCGATCGGCGGAAGCGTGGCGGACGGATTCGGAACGCCGACAGCTTTCCTTCTTCTCAGTATCATCGGAATGATAGCCGTAGCGATGACGTTCCGGCTCACGAAAGAACCGGAAAACGAGCCGGGAGAAGAAGATGCGAAGCGGAATGCGTCTATGGGGGAACTTGTCGGTATTGTGAACTTCCGTCGTGCTATATATATAAGTACGATGGTGCTCACAGGAAAAGATGCGTTCACCTCTTTCTTTCCGCTTCTCGGAGTGGAAATCGGTCTTTCCGGTACCGAAATCGGACTTATCGTATCGGCTAACGCCCTGGCCGGTCTGCTTATCCGCTGGGGGATGACCTTCTTTCTGGCACGTTTTTCAAGAAATACGGTTGTGCTCACTTCCATCCTGGCTTCCGGAGTTATGTTCCTTCTTATACCGTTCTTTAATTCCGTTTATATCATTGGGGTGATCGCTTTTATTCTCGGATTGGGGGTAGGGCTCGGGCAGCCTCTTTCTATATCGACCGCCCTTCATTCCCTGCCGAAAGATGTCGTCAGCCAGGGTCTCGGCGTGCGTATTACGGCAAACCGTTTCGTCCAGGTCACTTCGCCTCTATTGTTCGGAGGCGTAGCCCAGTTCATAAGTATTTCAAGCATCTTCTGGCTGACTGGAGCTCTCTATCTTTTCGGTTCGGTGAAAACGCGGATCCGGCAGGAGTGAAGACTGTCCGGATACGTGAAATAGATAGGGATAGCATTTTCCTCCAGATAAAAAAGAAGAAGGCGCAGCTGCGCACCTTCTTCTTTTTTAGTATCACCTGGAACTGTATTCCGACCTCTCCTGAAACACTTCCGCTGCTATCTGCATAGCGTGTACGGCCTTCGGAAAGCCGACGTAGCCGGTACACTGGATAATGATTTCAGTTATTTCCTCCCGGGAAAGACCGACATTCAGCGCCGCCTCCAGATGGACTTTCAGCTGATCGAAAGCCCCCTGGGTAATAAGCGAGGTGATCGTTACGATTTCCCGCTGTGAAAGAGAAAGACCCTCCCGGGAATAAAGGTCTCCGAAACCGAAGGAAACTATCATGTTCCACAGGTCGGGGGAGACGTCTTTCACACCTTTCATCTCCTGTCTCACCTGTTCCGAAAAAAGTTCTTCCATCACTTTCTGTCCAGCTTCATATCTGCTGTTCTCCATCATTACTGCCTCCCCATGGTCGGCGGTATTTCATTACCGTCGACAATTGCGTCGATGACTACCGGTTTGTTCGTTTCTTTCATCGTCTGAAGGGAAGTTCGAATCGCTTCCTCCACCTCTTTTTTATTATAGCACGTGTGAGCTTCCAGTCCCATAGAACGGGCGAAAGCCGCCCCGTCAAGAGGAGTGTCGTATACCCCGCCGATCGAGGTCCCGATCATTTTCCTCATACCTTTTTCGACCATGTCGAGACGTCCATTATTCATCATAATGAACAACACGGGCGCATTATAGTTATAGGCAGTGGAGATCTCGGTGCCGTGCATGAACATGCACCCGTCCCCCGTCAGGCATGCGATCGTTTTGTCGGGAGCGGCGAGAGAAGCACCAATGGAATAACCGATACCGTTACCCATCGCCCCGAAAATATCGTCGAAGAAGTAGGTGCCCGGCTGCCGTACATCGAAGTGACGGATGCCGTAAAAGGAATGGCTCCCGTCATCTCCGAACAGCACAGCTTCATCCGGCAGAGAATCCCGCATCGCTTCGATGACCGCGACCGCCGACATCAGTTCTGTATCTGCAACGGCGGGCTGTGTGCGTGCAGGGAGGGTGCGGGTTTCTTTCTTACCCGGCGGGGCTGCGGCGATAAGCGACTGGAGGTTCGTTTTTAAATCCCCGAGTACGGCTGTCGTCTCTGAGTTCAGGGACTTGCCGATAAACGTAGGGTCATGGTCGAAATGAAAGAGGCGTTCCGGCGTCATGTCTTCGGTGAATCCGGGGATGCTCATGTCGCTGAGTCTCGTTCCGAGTACCAGCATCAAATCCGTCTTCTGTTTCAGATAGGCTGCTGCTTCTTCCGTGCCGCCGAGTCCGAAACCTCCGAGAGACAGAGGGTGGTCTGAACGGAAGCAGCCTTTCCCTCCCGGAGTGGTGATGACCGGAATCTGCCAGCGTTCGGCGACTTCTCTCACTTCTTCATAACTCCTGCTTGCATGGACCCCTTTTCCGAGAAAAAGCACCGGTTTTTCCGCTTTTTCAAGGAGAGGAGGGAGGTTGTATATTTCGGGGGAGATGACGGGCGTCCTGTCCGGAATATCAAGAAGAAACGGTTCCGCTTCCTCGAGAAGTATATCGAAAGGAATCGAAAGATGAACGGGTCCCTGAACTCCGGTAACTGCTTTTTCCAGGGCATGGGCCAGAAGCGGAGCCAGCCGTTCCGCATGCTCCACTCTTACGCTGAATTTCGTCACAGGTTCAAACATGCGGCACAAATCGGTACCGAACATACTGGAATCCTGACCCTGTCCTTTACCCGTGTCTTTCATGGAAGGGTGCCCGGTAATGATGAGCAGGGGAGTATGGAAAGCTTTAGCCTGCCCGGCTGCGGTAAGAAGGTTCGTCCCGCCGGGTCCTGACGTACCGATAGCCACCCCGGGGACATCCTTCATCATTGCATATCCTGCCGCTTCGAATCCCGCTGCCCCTTCATGCTTACTCAGAACGAATTCAATGTCGGTGTTCAACAGTTCGAAGAGGATGGGGGAGATGGCTTTTCCCGGTATCCCGAAGACGTGTGTGATCCCCCAGTGTACAAAGTGGTCGGTCAGTATAGAAGCGAGTTTTTTCATTACTAATTTCCCTCCTGTGGCGCCTGTGGGCGGATGTAGGATTTTTCGATATCATCAGCGGTGAGCGGTTTACTGAAATAGAACCCCTGGGTCACGTCACAGTTCTGGCGGATGAGGAAGTCGAGCTGTTCGCTCGTTTCGACCCCTTCGGCGATGACCTGCATGCCAAGGTTGTGGGCAAGACTGATGATAGCATTCACAATGATCGCATCGTTCTCGTCGTGAAGGATTTCATTGACGAAGGATTTATCTATTTTAATGTAGTCGATCCGGAACTGTTTCAGGTAGTTCAGGGAACTGTATCCGGTGCCGAAGTCATCGATGCTGATACCTACCCCGATGTCTCTCAGTTTTTCGAGTACGAGAAAAGAACTGTCATATTCCATCGCCATATACTCCGTAACTTCGAGGACGAGATACTCCGGAGCTAACCCCGTACGTTCCAGAACGTCCTGGACAAGGTTGAGCGTATTTTTCGTAAGGAATTGCTGGGTGGACATATTGACGGAAACTTTCACCGGTCTGCCGCCCGCCTCCTGCCACTTCTTATTCTGCCGGCACGCTTCCTCGATAACCCATTCTCCGATTCTCGTGATGAGACCATTCTTTTCGGCAAGATGGATGAAGGATCCAGGAGAAATCAGACCGAATTCCGGATGCTGCCACCGTATAAGCGCCTCGACACCCACCACTTCACCGGTGGTGTTATTGATCTGGGGCTGATAGTGCAGGACGAATTCATTCTTCTCCAGCGCTTCCCGTAAGTCGGCTTCGAGCCGGAATTCTTCCATCATGTTCTCAAGGGAATGGGAGGAATAGACGACGTATCGGTCTTTCCCGTCCAGTTTCGCCTGATACATGGCGTTGTCGGCGTAAACCATGAACGTTTCCAGAGAGACGTACTCTTCGGGGTAGTAGACGACTCCGATACTCGCGGTTGTGTACAAATATTCATCGTCCACCTGAAAAGGATGACGGAATTCCTGGAGTACTTCTTCGGCTTTTCGGGTCACGTAGTCCGCGTCTTCGAAATTTTGAAGTAACAGGACGAATTCATCTCCGCCCATCCGGGCAAGAATGTCGTTTTCACCGAGGTACTTTTTCAAATGCCTGCTCACTTCAATAAGAAGATGGTCTCCGCACGTATGACCGAAATTATCGTTGATGATTTTAAAACGGTCCAGGTCGATGAAAAGTAAAGCAAGACTGCTGCTTTCCCCGCTCTGGAGTTCTTCGATAGCTCTTTTCGTTTCAATGTTCACATAGCGGCGGTTGGGGAGACCGGTAAGGTCATCATGGTAGGCCAGGTAGTTATATTTTTCCTGAAGGTTGTATCGCTCGGTGATGTCACGGAACTGACCGAAAGCGCCGGCCAGTTTCTCTTCTTCGTAAATAGGCTGGGCGTCGAAAAGGCAGATGACGCGGTCCCCGTTCTCATCCGTGAATTTCAGTATTTCATTGGAAAAGCTTTTTTCCTGTTCGAGGAGCTCTTCGAAATAGGAACCGGTGATCGGGGATTCCCGGATGTTGCGGCCGAGGACGTCATCTTTATCTGTTCCTGATATCTTTTGGGCGAAATCGTTGAACTCCGTAGTGATACCGTTCTCATCCGTGACAACTATGCCGTTTCTCGTACGGCTCAACATGATCTGGTTCATAATATTCAGTTTTTTGTTCTGTTTCCTGAGCAGCAGTTCCCGTTCAATGGAGTCCACGACCTGGGAAAGCATTGTCAGGAAGAGAGGATTTCTGTATTCAATCGGCATCATGATCGACAGACTGCCGAGCAGGTTATTATTATCGGTATAGCGGAAAGCGGTACCGTAACAGGCGGTACTGTGCAGGAACGTATGATAGTGACTTTTTCCTATGAGGCTGATGGGGTGCTTTTGATCAAGAGAGAGGCTGATCACGTTCGTTCCGGTATCTTCCTGGCGAAAGAGGCTGCCCGGAAATATGCCGAACTGTTCGATAGTGGAGCGGATCGTCTCATCTCCTTCCACTTTCAACAGGTACCCGTCGGCGTCGGCTACACCTACAAGGATCGGCGTTCCTTTCAAAGAGTCCAGCAGTTTATTCGAAAAAAAACTGACGACGGATAATATTTCATCATACTCTTCTTTCTTGGCTTCCAGTTCGGAACTGGTTAATATGGTGTCGGGACGCGGGATCTCGTTCGGGTTCATTCCCGCTATTTCACACAAGCGCTTCGATTCAACGATGAAATCCGGTTCATTATTTGTCATAGGGCTCTCCTTAACAAGAATTTACTTTAACTATATACTTCTTTGTTCAAGCCTGTCAAAAGCATTTCGAACTCCCGCTTCCCGGGTGAATACGCAAACTCCGGTTTCAATTAAGTGTCAGCACGTCTGCTCAGTGATAAAATTAGGGAAACAGCAGTCTCAGTAAAAGAAAAACCGGTTGAGTATATAAAGGTAGTTATTATTATTATCGGCTGATGAGTCTTAAAAATAAATGAACAAGAAGGAGACGGAAGCGGATGAAGAAGGCAGTCGCGTTACTGGCACTCCTGTTCCTCGGAACGTGGGTCATCACAACTCTGGATTCCGAATGGGATACCGTGAAGAAGGAAATGGATTCCTTCATGGAGAAGTTCGAAAACTGGGAAACCGGTCAGGTGATCGATTCGGCTCCTGTTTCTCCGGAAGAGGAGGAAAAGAAGGTTACTTCCGGGAAAGAGTCTTCGGCAACAGCCGGGGAGCAGACGGTACAAAGTATTTACGGCACCCCATGGATGTTGACAGGGACGACGTCGGGGAATTTCTCTTTCGCCAATAAAGATAGCACCGGTCGCTACCTGGGAAAAGAAGGGGAGAGCTATGACGGGATAACCATTGGCCAGGAAAGCTCCACTGCAGAGAAAGCCTGGGGCGAACCGGCGGATGCGGTCAGACGGGGGATGACGAGTGTGCGGTCTCCGGCTGAAAACTATGACGTGTACCAACGGAACAATAAGGAAGTGACGGTCTTTTACGACCGTCATGAAGGGAACGTTATCAAGTCCATTTATATCGTCCCCCAATCCGTTACTGTAAATATGAACAGCTACTATGCGAATGAACAGGACTGGGTCGGAAAGGACCAGGCGGAAGTTATGTTCGGACTTATCAACAGAGATCGTACGGCGAGGGGACTGGAGCCGCTCAGCTGGAGAGAGGAACTGGTCCCTGTAGCAGAAGCCCACAGCACGGATATGACGGAGCGTGATTACTTCTCTCACACTAATCCGGGAGGACAGGGACCGGCGGACAGAGCCAGGGAAGCCGGGGTATCTTTCCGGATCATCGGGGAAAACCTCGCTTACGGGCAGAGCAACGCCGTTTACGCCCACGAAGGGCTGATGGATTCCAAAGGCCACCGCGACAATATCCTCAATCCTGCGTATGAAGAAGTCGGAATCGGTGTCGCAGTCGATGACAAAGGTGCTCCTTACTTTACGGTACTGTTCTATAAGGGATAGTGTATGACAGAAGAAAAAAACAGCCGGGACCTCCTTCGCAGCAGTAGCTGTATGGAAATGTTCCGGCTGTTTTTGTTTATGGAGTACGCGCTATTTGTGAAAAAGTTTCGGATTGAAGTGGGAGACGATTTGTTCCGGTTTCATAGGTTTTGCAAAATAGTATCCCTGGTACTTATCGCATCCGTTTCTTCTGAGGAAATCCAGCTGGCTGGCTGTTTCCACACCTTCTGCAATAACTTCGAGATTCAGACTGTCGGCAAGGGAAATGATAGTAGTGATGATATCATTGTTTTCCCGGTCGACTCCTATATCTTTAATGAACGATTTGTCGATTTTGAGCTGGTGGATAGGGAACCGTTTTAAATAACTGAGAGAACTGTATCCTGTTCCGAAGTCATCGATGGAGATTTTAACCCCGAGACCGCTCAATCTGTTTAAGATGTCGGTGGCCTCTTCCGCGTGTATGGCCATAGACTCTGTGATTTCCAGTTCCAGGTACTTTGCAGGGAGCTCGGTTTCCTGAAGGATTTGTGCTACCATTTCGACTAAATCGTTATGATAGAACTGACGCATGGACAGGTTGACGGATATTTTTACAGGCGGGTACCCTTCGTCCTGCCAGGCTTTTGCCTGTTGGCAGGCTTTCCTGATCGCCCATTCACCGATAGGTACGATCAGACCTGTTTCTTCGGCAATCGTGATGAATTCGGAAGGAGAGACGAGCCCGAGGTCTTTATTTCTCCACCGGAGCAGTGCCTCTATACCGATTAGATGGCTGCTGTCTTTTTCGAACTGCGGTTGATAAACGAGAAAAAACTCCCGATTTGCGAGTGCTTTGTAAAGGTGGGACTCTGTTTTAAGGTCCGTCTTCCGCTTTTGAACCTGGCTGTTGTAAACCTGCCAGGTGTTTTTGCCGAGGTTTTTCGCATGATACATAGCGTTATCCGCCTGGCGGATGAGTGCGGCGGTCGTGTTGCTGTGCTCCGGTGACATGCTGATACCTATGCTCACTGTCACCAGTGCCTCATATCCGTTCAGGTCATAGCTTCGCTCCATTTCTGAAGTGATATCGGCAGCTATTTCTCCCGCCTCTTCCGTATCGACTTGCGGCAGGATGATCAGAAACTCGTCGCCTCCATACCTGAACACGTTCCCCCGGGTGCCGACAAGCCGGAGCAGACGGCGGGATACCTGTTTCAACAGTTCATCTCCCATGTGGTGGCCCATATAATCATTGATAAATTTAAAACGGTCGAGATCCAGGAAGAAAAGGGCGAAATTCTCCCCCGACGCAAGTTTCTGCTCGATGGTCTCGTGGAAGTAACGCTGGTTCGGAAGTCCTGTGAGCGTGTCATGATAAGCAAGGTGGTTCATTTTTTTATTAAGCTTTTTCAACTCGGTTACGTTTTTGGCCACACAGTGGATACCCGTAATGTTTCCGTCGATGTAAATAGGCACGAGTGCTACGTGCAGGTACAGCTTCTCTCCTTCCGACATGGTGAGCTGCGTTTCATATTGGTGGGGTTGTCCCTGAAGAGAGGTGAAAAAATGTCGTCTCGTCTCCTCCCGTACCTCCTCTGATATAAAAGGTAAAAACGATTTACCTCTCAGCTGTTCAATCGACATACCGGAAAGTTTCTCCGTACTTGCATTCGCATGGGTGAACGTACCGTCTGTATCAAACGTCATCACTGCATCCGTATTGTAGTCGAACAGGGAGCGGTAGCGCTGCTCGCTTTCGGTAAGAAGCCGTTCCGTTGCTTTTTTCACTGTCATATCTCTCGCAATACCGATGACTCCCGTAATGACGTTGTCGATAATCAGAGGCACGGCGGTAACATCCATAATATGTCTGGCCGCATCCCGGGAGATGAGGGTGGTTTCAAATCGTACCGTTTCCCCGTTAGTAACTTTTTTGAAATGAGAAAGGGTCGCTTCACCGGCTTCTTTCGTAAGAAACTCCAGATAGGAGGAACCATTGATTTTTTCGGGAGCATAGCCGAAAAGTTCTACACCGGAAGGGTTGATATTCGTATATCTTCCGCTCATATCCAGGGAGAAGATAGTATCCGGATTATACAGGTAGAGAGATTTGAACTGCTGATCTTTATGTTTCAACCGATATTTTATTTCTCTGTTTTTCGTCATGTCCTTGACTGTCGTGAGCGTATAGAGGCGGCCATCCGAAAGGGTAAGGGAACGGCTGACGGTTTCGACGAGAAGTTCCTCCCCGTTTTTCTTATAAAGTATCCTTTCCTGCTTTTCGAGGGGGAGTGTATCGAAGAGATCAGAGAGCGGGCGGGACAGAAACTCTTCCCGTGTGTATCCGAGATTCGATAAAACGGGAGCGTTGACTTCCACGAAGCGGTCTTCATCGGGGACGCTTACCAGCAGGCCGGTGTCCGCATTATGCAGTATTTTCAATAAATCCTCTTTCGTCCATGCGGATGCATCCATAACTTTTCCTCCCTGTCTGAAGTGGATATTCTATATCATAGTTTAGCAGGGAAGAGAAATTGTTTCTATACTTTTTGATGAGCGGCTGGGGAAAATTACTCAGAAAAGGTATATAATTTTGGAAATTAGGGAAAATAAAAGGAAGGCAAGCGTCGTATTTTATTTGTCCTTCGGAAGTGAGACAGTAAAATCCAAACCGGAAAGAGGAGAGACGTATGTGGAAATGGCTGATTGCGTTATCCATTCTGCTTGCCGCCTGCGGGACGGGGGAACAGACTCCGGAAGAATCTGCGGAAGCCGGTGACACCCCGGAAGCGGAAACATCCAAAGATGAAAGTGAAGGAGCAGCGAAAGAGAAATCTGAAGGTTCTATCGATGTCGATAAAGGAATGTTCAATGTAAAAGTGACCCTTCCTAAAACGCTGTTCGAAATGGAAGACGGAGATTTTGAAGAAATAAAAGCTTCTGCGGAAGAAGAAGGAATCGGAGAAGTGACGGACAACGGGGATGGAACGATTACGTATAAAATGTCCAAATCGAAGCATAAGGAAATGATGAAAGAAATGGAGGAGGAGATTGAGAGCTCCCTGGAAGAGATCCGGGAAGGCGGGGAATATTCATCCATTCAGGGGGTCACCGCAAATGGTGATTACTCCGAGTTTACGCTCGAAGCAGAGCAGACTGCCTATGAGGAGAGTTTCGACGGATTTGCCGTCTTCGGTATCGGTGTTCTCGGTTTATATTATCAACTTTTCGATGGAGCGGGCCCCGATGATTACAGCGTCGTCATCCACATCACCGATGCTGCGACCGGGGAGGAATTCGATACGGTGGAGTTCCCGGAAGTACTGGATGAAATGAGCGGCGAACAGGGAGAAGAGTACGGAACAGAATAGCGTACACAGAACCGGACTTTGACGTCCGGTTTTTGTGTGCTTTTCAGCAGAGAGGATGGTCAGTGAGGCTGTTCATTTCCGGGGAAGCTGTTTTCCTTCCCCTCAGGCGAGTGGGAACGTGTTGAAGGGAAGTAAACTCCATTCGGAGGTTCTTTTTTCATATTCTGCACGATCTGCTGAAGATATCAACTGTTGCGGTGATGTGCCGAAGTTCCTTTCCGCAGCTGAACAAACAGCAGCAGGCTGACCGGTAGTATATAGAAGAATTCATACCGGATAAGAGAAAGGCCGTACGTCGCCCCGGTCACCGGGTACAGCAGATGGACTCCGTTCCCGAGATAGTCGATACCGAGCGCGCTTACTACGAGTACGAGAGTCAGCCGCCACCATATGGAAAAAAACGTCATGGTAAGCAGCGCCCGCGTGAAAATAGCGAAAAACGCGGCAATAATGGGTACGGTGACCAGGGAGTGGCCGATCAGCACACCGAACAGTTTGGGGAGATCCGGGATCAGTACGATGACACCGACGCCCCCGAGAAGAACGAATCTTGCTTTTCTATTTTGGAAGTCAGGTCCTTTAAATAATAAATCCGCCACCAGCAGCCCCGTAAGTATGTGGAGAAGGGTGGAGGGGATGTGACTGAGCAATAATTCCGTCATAAGAATCTATCCTTTCCTCTCCTTTGATACCCTGAAGACAACGGAATGAAAAGTCTTTATTTTTGTAGAATTGTCTGTAATATTCTAAAATTAAGACAATAACAAAAAGGGGTGTAAAAATGAAGGCTAAACAGACTGTTTTCGTTAACGATTTTACCGACGGCGTGCTGGATCCCTCAAAGGAAATGGAGTATAAAGTACGGGACGGCGGGCACATCGTCGCCAATACGACGCCCGGATGCTGGGGACCGATGATCACCCCTGCCCTGAAAGGCGGGCATGAAGTGACGAAGCCCGTGTACGTGGAAGGAGCGGAAGTGGGAGATGCGATTGCTATCCGTATCCATTCCATCGAAGTGACTTCTATAGCGACAGCTTCCGGGAACGACAAACCGGTCGAAGGGCGTTTCACCGGCGACCCGTTCATAGACGGGAAATGTCCGAACTGTGGTACGGAGAATCCCGAAACATATATCGAAGGCATCGGCCAGCAGGCGATCCGCTGTCAGGTGTGCGGAGAGGACGTGACTCCCTTTGCGTTCACGAATGCGTATTCCATCGCCTTCGATCACAAGAAGGAAGTGGGTCTGACATTGGATAAACAGGCGGCGGAAAAAGTGGCGAAGGACTCGAAACATTACATGGCAACGCCCGAGGGCTCTATTCAGAATCCGGTCGTCACGTTTGCTCCCCACGATATCGTCGGGGCTATGGCAAGGCTGCGGCCTTTCCTCGGACAGCTCGGCACCACACCTTCAAGGGCTATTCCCGACTCCCACAACGCCGGAGATTTCGGACAGTTCCTGATTGATGCTCCGCATTCGTATGGACTCACAAAAGAGCAGCTGGAAGAGCGGACGGATGGACACATGGACATTAACCGCGTCCGGGAAGGGGCAGTGCTTATCTGCCCGGTGAAAGTGGAAGGCGGAGGAGTATACCTTGGAGACATGCATGCGATGCAGGGGGACGGAGAAATCGCCGGACATACGACAGACGTCTCGGGTATTGTCAGTCTGGAAGTGGAAGTGATGAAAGGCGTCAACATTGAAGGGCCGATCCTCCTTCCGGTGGAAGAAGACCTTCCTTACCTTGCTAAACCGTTCACGGAAGAGGAGAAACAAAAAGCCGAAGCACTCCGGAAAGAATGGGACATAGAAAAAATGGAAGATTCTCTTCCGGTGTCCTTCGTCGGCAGTGGAGCAACTCTCAATGATGCGACGACGAACGGCATGGAACGTGCGGCGAAAGCTTTCGGCATTGATGTTCCGGAAGTGATGAACCGGGCTACGATTACCGGGTCTATCGAGATAGGCCGTCATCCCGGAGTCGTCACCGTCACATTTTTGACTCCGAAAAACTATCTGGCAAAAATCAGTCTTGAGGAAATAGTGAGTGACTTCTATAAATAAATCCGAAGCATCCGCTGAATGGCGGGTGCTTTTTTACATAGCAGTGGATATATGTCTCGGGAACACCTATGCCGCCGGACGCCTCTTAACATTTAATTTTAAATATGCTGATACACCCTATTGAATAAAAATACATTATTGTGTATTATTAACCAATGAAACAATTATCGGATTGGGGGAGAAAAGCATGGAGATTGATGAGTCTGCAACTGCGAGCGACACCACAAATGGAAAGTACACGACGAAGCAATTATTGAAATTTCTTATTCCATCATTAATCGGAGTGCTTTTGTTCCTTGTACCTATTTCTGTGAATGATACGGTTACGATCGGTCTCGGGGTGATGGCTGATGGCCTGCAGGCGGCTATTGGACCGTACATTCCTGCTTTTATGACAGCAGTATTGTGGGTATCTGCCCTCGGCAGTATAATCACCCGGTTTGTTCCCGAAAAATTATATAAAGATAATATTTTTATCGTGGCTATTTTCGACGTAGGGACGTTCTGGATCACGCTTCGGGTCATTGGTGCCGCCTTTGCGGCTATGACGTTGTGGAGTATCGGTCCTGAAGTGATATGGTCGGAAGTGACGGGAGTCGTCGTTCTTTACGATCTCGTTCCCGTGCTTATGGTCTGGTTTTTATTCGCGAGTCTGTTCATGCCGCTACTGTTGGAGTTCGGGCTGATGGATTTCATCGGAGCGATGGTCAGAAAAGTGATGAACCCGCTCTTCCAGCTTCCCGGCCGTTCTTCCGTGGATGCCATGGCTTCCTGGATGGGGAGCGGTACCGTCGGTGTTCTTCTCACCACCCAGCAGTATGAACAGGGATATTATACGAAAAAAGAAGCTTCCATCATCGCTACGAACTTTTCCATAGCGTCTATCGCGTTCAGTCTTGTTATCGCAAGATTTCTGTCTATCGACGATATGTTCGTCCAGTTTTATGCTACGGTAGTGGTGTGCGGCATTGTAGCGGCAATCGTCATCCCGAGGATACCTCCGCTTTCCGGTAAAAAGACGACATACCATGGACCGGTCGGCCGTCAGATACAGGAAGATGTTCCCGAAGGCTGGTCAACGTTCCGGTGGGGTGTGGACCGTGCCATAAAGAAAGCCGATCAGGTGAAAGGGGCCGGGGAAGTCGTTAAGAAAGGGCTGTTCCACGTAGCTGATATCTGGCTCGGCCTCATTCCGCTCGTCATGGCTCTCGGTACCGTCGCGCTCATTATTGCGGAGTTCACGCCGATTTTCACTTTCCTGTCCTATCCGTTCATTCCTATTCTGAATCTGCTGCAGTTGCCAGAAGCGGAAGCTGCAGCCCCTGCGATGATCGTCGGCTTTGCGGACATGTTCCTGCCCGCGGTCATCGGAAGCGGAATCGAAGCGGAGATCACCAGGTTCGTCATCGGCGTTATGGCTCTGACTCAGCTCATTTATATGTCTGAAATAGGCGTGCTGCTCATTAAATCGAATATACCGATCAATCTGTTTGAACTATTCATCATTTTTCTGCAGCGGACGGTCGTAACTTTGCCGCTCGCCGCGCTGATTGCACATTTATTTTTCTTTTAGGAGAGGATTACAGTTATGGACGAAATAAAAGATCTTGTGGACAGACATTTGGCACCGAGCATGGCCAAGGACCACCCGAACCTTCCGGTGGAAAAAGAAGAGGGGCATTATTACTACGGAAAAGACGGAAGGCAGTACCTTGATTTTACTTCGGGAATTGCAACGACGAACGTCGGACACCGGCATCCCAAAGTGGTGAAGGCGATCAAAAAAGGCGCAGATGAACTTACTCATGGACCGTCCGGGGTTATTATGTACGATTCCATTCTTGAATTGTCACAGCGTCTTGCTGCCATCCTCCCCGGGGATCTCGACTGCTTCTTTTACGGAAACAGCGGTGCCGAAGCGGTGGAAGGCGCTTTGAAGCTGGCCCGTCACGTTACGGACCGCCCTTACGTCGTTTCTTTTCTCGGCGGATTCCACGGTCGTTCCATGGGAGCGCTAAGCGTCTCCACTTCGAAAAGCAAGTACCGGAAACATCAGCCGGTCAATGGCACATACCAGCTGCCTTATGCAGATCCGGAAGCGGAAGACCCGGTTGCAGAACTCGATCGCCATGCGGAACAGTTGTTCAAGTATCAGGTGACCCCCGAAGAAGTGGCGGCATTCATTGTGGAACCTGTTCTCGGAGAAGGCGGATACGTCGTTCCTCCTGCCTCATGGCTCCGCAGAGTGAGAGAATTGTGTGACGAGCACGGCATACTGCTTATTTTCGATGAAGTGCAGACCGGGTTCGGTCGTACCGGAGAGTGGTTCGCTTCGCACACTTTCAACGTCACACCGGACATTATGGCGATTGCGAAAGGTATAGCGAGTGGTCTGCCGCTCAGTGCCACCGTGGCTTCGCGGGAACTTATGCAGAAGTGGCCGCTTGGCAGTCACGCAACGACGTTCGGCGGGAACCCGATTGCCTGCCATGCTGCAAATGCTGTACTCGACGTCATCGAAGAGGAGGATCTGCTTGCTAATACGAAAGAGCAGGGGGCTTACGCTTACGAGAGGCTGCTCACTATACAGAAGAAATATCCGGAAATAGGGAGAGTCCGGGCCCTCGGTCTTATGATAGGAATCGAAATGGTGGACCCGGTGACGAAATCTCCGAGCAGTGATGTGTTGTTCGACTGCCTGGATCGTGCTCTTGAAAAAGGGGTGCTATTCTATTTCGGAGGGAACGAAACGGAAATTATGCGGATGATTCCGCCCCTTACCATTACAAAGGAAGAAATCGACCATGGACTTGATCTGTTTGAAGAAACCCTGAAAGAACGGGGTAGCAGCAACTAGATTGTTTCTGTGTACTCAAAAAAAGCCGGCCTGCTTGTTAGTAAAGCAGACCGGCTTTTAGTATGACTACGATTTCTGTTTCTTCTCTTCTTCTGCTTCCATTTTTTTATACTCCTCATTGAGTGCCTTGAAGAGGGCGATGACCATGAGAATCATGACAAATGAGAACGGAAGCGCCGCGGCAATAATCGTATTCTGTATCGCCTGCAGCCCTCCTACGTACAGGAGAATGAGAGCCACGGAGGACTGAGCCAGTCCCCAAACGATCTTGATTCTGTTCGCCGGCACCAGAGAGCCGTACGCGGACTGCATACCGAGTACGAACGTAGCGGAATCGGCCGACGTAATGAAGAACGAACCGATCAGCACTATCGCAAGTAAAGAGAGAATGAGAGACAGCGGAAGCTGGTCGAACATGTTGAACAGGACGAGTTCTGTCGCATACTGGGTAAGTTCCGTGCCCTTATTCTGGATGTTGCCGGAAGTCGTCCCGAAAACGGCAAACCAGATGGAAATGAGCAGGGTGGGAATGGTGAGGACTCCGGTAAGAAACTGTCGAATCGTACGGCCGCGGGAGACGCGGGCGATGAACATACCGACGAATGGAGCCCAAGAAATCCACCAGGCCCAGTAAAAAATTGTCCAGCTATCGAGCCAGCTGCGGTTATCGCTCTCGAGTGGAGCCGTACGGAAGCTGATTTCAATGAAATTCTGAATGTACATGCCGAACGTTTCCGTAAACATGTTCAGAATCAGTATCGTCGGCCCGATGATCAGGACGAGCATCAGCAGGACGACGGAAAGAACCAGGTTCGTATTGGATAAGTACTTAATGCCTTTGCTTAATCCTGTCCAGGCTGATACTAAAAATAACAATGTTACGACAGTAATGATGAAGAACTGCGACGTAAAGCCGACCTCAATACCGAACAAGTGGGAAAGCCCGGCGTTGATCTGCACCGCTCCGAAACCGAGAGACGTTGCCACACCGAAGACGGTTGCGAATACAGCGAGCACGTCGATTAATGTGCCGAGCGGCCCGTTCATTTTTTCGCCGAACAGTGGTTTCAGAGTCGTGGAAATAAGGCCAGGCTCTCCTTTTCGGAACTGGAAGAAAGCCAAGGCAAGAGCAGTGACTCCATACATGGCCCAAATATGAATACCCCAATGGTAGTAGGCATAGACGAGCCCTTCTTTAAACGCTTTTCCGCTCCCTGTTTCCGAAGTAGGGGCATCAGACTGATAATGAAAAAGAGGTTCGGCCGCCCCGTAGAATACGAGACCTATCCCCATCCCTGCCGAAAACAGCATCGCTGTCCAGGTAGGAAGGGAAAACTCCGGTTTTTCCCCGTCTTTACCGAGGCGTATTTTCCCCCATGGGCTGATGGAAATGGCGACGGCAACAATTACGAGTGCGGACATGAGTAGCAGGTAGTACCACCCGAATGTGGTAGCCACGTAAGATTTGATGCTTCCTGTAATTCCTTCAAACTGCGTCGGGAATACAGCACCGAATATAACGGTTATGATGACTAAGGTGAGTGTAATGTAAAAAACTCTGGATACGTTCTTCATGTCTCCTCCTAAATGAATTATGGCGTAAAATAACGGTAAATAAACAAAAAAATACTTCCGTAAAACTGAAATGTCCGTTTTCTAAGAACAATTGGAGCTCTACTGAAAGTATTTCACCTTACGTATTATACTTACTTTTTTAAAAATGACAAATGACGTTTGAAAAAAAGTAGATGAAAAATTTCCGCTTATAATCATATAAATATCTATAAACCGGTGTGCTCGTAAATAGAACGTTTTCAGCAAAAAATCATCGATATATCTAGGATTTTCTCCTTGTTTCTCTCTATATCTTCTAATAGAATGGCTTTTAGATTTCAGGAAAGAAGGAGGGGAAGTCATGTTATATCGTTCCTCTATATACTTGCTGGGTATGCTTATCAATTTTTTCGGGGTAGCGCTTCTCATTAACGCTACTCTCGGAGCAGGGTTCTGGACGGCGTTTTTTATCGGTGTCTCCGATCACTTAGGATTTACGACAGGTTTCTGGTACGGAGTGTTTCAATTTCTGATTGTTTTTGTGAACGCACTGCTTATGAAGCAGGCACCGGAAATCAGAGCGGCCATTCCTATATTTATGGAGAGTCTGATTCTGGATTTCTGGCTGGAGTTCGTGTTTGCACCGGTCAATCTGGCTAACTATCCGTTTCTCCTGCAATTTGCACTGCTGCTCGTCGCAGTAATGATCATCGGTCTCGGGGTGGCGATCTATATTCTGCCTCAGTTCGCCCGCGCTCCGGTCGATCAGCTGTTCCTTGCGGTGAGTCACAGATATAATTTGAGTCTGCAAGTGTCCCAGACAGCAGTAGCGGTCGTCATGGCTTCCCTCGCTTTCATCATCGGCGGTCCTGTAGGACTTGGTACAATTGTTCCGATGCTTCTGCTCGGTCCGTGGATTCAGTGGTTCTATACGAGAGTGTATACGATGTACTATCGTTTCCGTCCTTCAGGAGATATGAGTCTCGAAGAAGAACTGCAGTAAGAAAAAGTGCTTCGCAATTTCGCGAAGCACTTTTTTAGTGAATCAGAATAGCTGAATATCATACGCTTCCAGAACGTATCGCGGAATAGAGAAACGGGCCGTTTTAAGCGGATCGACTACCTGACTGACTTCCACCTGACCTGCGGCACTTGCAAGCATCGTCAGCTCAGATAGCGACATATCAAGGCGCGGGTGAAGATGGTCGATGATCATTTCCACTGCTGTATCCACTGCATCATCCAGGGTTTCTTTGGAAACAATCGCAGCTGCTCCTTCCCCGTCTTCAAGCATCGGGTAGGAGATGGACTCTGTTTTGAGCGTTTCCACGGTCAGAGTCACTTCTGCCGGAATTTCAACTCCCGAGACGCTGACTTCCCCGTCTCCCATAGCCGCATGAAGGTCGCCGAGTGAAAGCAGTGCTCCCTTTTGGAAGACTGGAAAATAAAGAGTGGCACCTTCCGCAATACGTTTCGTGTCCATATTTCCTCCGTGTGCATCAGGGGTGCCGCAGTTCACGCCTTCGCCTTCCGGTGCCACGCCGATGACGCCGATCATAGGATTCAGGGGTAGAGACAATTTCTCATCAAACACCACTTTCCCGTCCTTCAAAGGAAGTATTTTAACTTCGAAGTCTTCCATACGGTGACCGAGTACGCCGAGCCCGGGCCCTGTAAGCATGACCCCCTGTTCGCCGAGAGTGATATCATCAATACGGACTTTCAGTACGTCCCCGGGTTCTGCATCCTCCACGTAGATCGGTCCGGTTGCGGGATTGATTTTCTCCCAGTCCATACTTTTCATTTCATAATCTTCCGTCCGGATCTGGTTTTCGAAACAGTCGTATGTATCGACTTTGATCTGTTCACCGGAAGAAACGGTGAGAGCCGGAGGGTTATCTTTATCCATAGAATAGACGAAGTGCTCTTTCGCTAAATGTTTCATCGCGTTATCGACTCCTTTCTTGTGATTAGGTATTATTATATAGGAAAGGGAGTGGCCGGGTCATGTCAAAAGTTCAGAAAATTTCAGGAGTTCTTGCCATTCTCTGGATGGCATGCATTTTTTACTTATCCCATCAGGCGGGAGAGGAGTCGAGTCAGCTGAGTTCAATTGTTGCAGCTCTGTTCTCGGCGATTCCCGCGGCAGAGGAAACCCTGCATTATATCGTAAGAAAAGGCGCACACGTTTTTGCTTATTTCCTTTTGACGCTGTTTCTTTACGGTGCTTTTCGCAGGTGGTACAAAGCTTCTGCCGTAGCCGTGCTGTACGCTGCAACTGATGAGTTCCACCAGACATTCATTCCGGGGAGGAGCGGGCAGATCAGCGACGTGGCCATCGACAGCATAGGCGTTGTAACCGCAGTACTGCTGGTTTTCCTCGTTCTGAACAGGAGCGGTCGGCATACGTAGAGTCCGTGGAAATAATAAAAAAACAGCACATCGCTCCCCGTAAGGAGTCCATGTACTGTTTCGGAATAGTTCAGGAAGCTCTTTCGGCAGCCGGCACTTCCACTGCGCTTTTTTTCGAAAAAGAGGCGTGGAAGACGATGTTGAGAACGATGGCGGTCAGGCTTCCGGCTACGATACCGTTACTTGTCAGAATCTGTATGCCTTCCGGAAGCGAACGGAAAAGCTCGGGAACGGTCGTTACACCGAGCCCCATTCCGATGGAACAGGCGACGATCATCGAGTTTTCCGTGGAATCGCGGATAACCGGGCTGAGCATTTTGATGCCCTGGGAAATTACCATGCCGAACATCGCAAGCATCGCACCTCCGAGAACCGGTGTCGGGATGACAGTAGTGACCGCGGCGATTTTTGGAAGGAAACCGAGGATGATCAGCATACCTCCCGTTGTGAAAATAACCTTCCGCGACTTTACCCCCGTCATATTCATCAGTCCGACATTTTGAGAGAAAGCTGTGTATGGAAAAGCGTTGAAGACGGCGCCGAGAAAGATAGCAAGACCTTCCGAACGGTACCCGCGGGTGAGGTCTTTCTCGTCCGGAACTTCGTCCCTCATATCACTGACGGCGAAATAGACGCCTGTGGACTCGACGAGGGAGACCATGGCGACGAGCGTCATAGTCAAAATCGCCGACCAGTGAAAAGTGGGCATCCCGAAGTAGAAAGGTTCCACCATGTGGAATACATCAGCTTCTCCGACAGCCTGGAAGTCCACTTTTCCGAACAAAGCGGCAATTACGGTGCCTGCGACGAGTCCGAGCATGATGGAAATGGCTCTCGTGAATCCGGTTGAAAACCGGTACAGAGCGATGATGACGGCAAGCGTGCCGAACGCGAGAAGAAGGTTGGATGCGGAACCGAAATCTTCTGCTCCTTCGCCGCCGCCCATATTTTTGATTGCTTCAGGTATGAGAGTGATTCCTATCACCGTGACGACAGTTCCTGTCACGACGGTCGGAAAAAAACGGACGAGCTTCCCGAAGAAGCGGGCGAACAGCATGACGAGAAGTCCGGAGGCGAGGAGAGCCCCGTATATACCCGATACTCCGTACTGACCTCCTATCGCAATCATCGGACCTATCGCTGTAAACGTACATCCGAGAACGACCGGAAGACCGATGCCGAACCATTTCGTCCGGATCACCTGCAGTATAGTAGCGACCCCGCACATAAGCAGATCGATGGCGACGAGATAAGTGAGCTGGGCGGATGATAGGCCGAGAGCGCCTCCTACAATCAGCGGAATGAGGACGGCGCCTGTATACATGGCGAGCAGATGCTGGAAACCGAGTGCAGCTGTTTTCATCAATCTTCCTCCCTCTCAGAAAAAGTGATCGTTTCTTCGGTCATTTCGCTTATAATCGCCAGTGATTCGATGCGGATATTGCTCTTTCTTAAGTCGGAACCTCCGTTTTGAAAGCCTTTTTCGATGACAATCCCGCATCCGGCCAGCCCTGCGCCGGATTCACGTACGATATCGATCATTCCTTTAAGGGCCTGGCCGTTGGCGAGAAGATCGTCAATGATCAGTACGTGATCATTCTCACTAAGATACTCCTTCGATATACTTATGCTGTTCGTCGTTTCTTTTGTATAGGAATATACGTCTGCGGTGAACAGCTGATCGTTCAGAGTCAGTGACTTCTGTTTTCTGAGAAACACGACCGGTACGTCAAAAAACAGTCCGGTCATGACAGCAGGAGCGATACCTGAGGACTCCAGCGTTATAATTTTCGTGACGGGTTCATTTTTGAATTTCGTGTAAAAAGCTTCCCCGATATCCTTCATGAACGAAGGGTCCACACTGTGGTTCAGAAAAGAATCGACTTTAATGACAGAAGGCGAGAGGACCACGGCTTCTTCTCTTATTTTTTCTTCAAGTGCTTTCATAAGGCAGCATCTCCTAACAAAGGGTTTTGACCAAACATTTTCGTTTATAAATAAAGAAGACGCATCTGCTGTGAAAAAGCAGACGCGTCTCTTACAGGGGTGTTTCCCTCATAAGCGGAATCGGAAAGGATTCCCGAAATAAGAGTCCTTCCCGGCACGTAACAGCTTTTTCATAGTCAGTCCCTTTACGGGGGACCGGTAGAAACTCGCAGGCCATATCCCTGCTATTATATGAAAAAGAAAATCAGATTCTATCTCCGTTGAATATCGAGTTTTTGACGATTACATAATCGACGTGGCGCAGTCCTTCGATATCTCTTCCTCCTGCGTAGGAGATGGCGGACTGAAGGTCCTGTTCCATTTCCGTAAGGGTGTCTTTGATGTTCCCTTTATGTTCCACGACTATTTTTTTACCTTCCACGTTTTTCTTCTCACCTTTTTGAAACTCGGAAGCAGAGCCGAAGTACTCTTTATAAAGAGTGCCGTCCACTTCTTTCGTGTCTCCGGGAGATTCTTCGTGACCGGCGAACAGAGAACCGACCATGACCATGCTTGCACCGAAGCGGATCGACTTGGCTATATCTCCGTGTGTGCGGATACCTCCGTCGGCGATCACCGGTTTCGTTGCGGCTTTTGAGCACCAGCGGACTGCAGCCAGCTGCCATCCTCCGGTACCGAAACCGGTTTTCATTTTCGTGATACAGACTTTACCGGGACCGATACCGACTTTCGTAGCGTCCGCTCCGGCATTTTCGAGTTCACGCACAGCTTCCGGTGTGCCTACGTTCCCGGCGATAACGAAAGTTTCCGGCAGTTCTTTCTTAATGTAGCGGAGCATGTTCAAAACAGCGTCCGAGTGACCGTGTGCAATATCGATCGTCATATAATCAGGGACCATGTTTTCTTTTTTCAACGTGTCAAGGAAGTCATATTCCTCATCTTTTATGCCGACACTGATCGAAGAAATGAGTCCGGCCTTTTTCATCTCCCGTACGAAATCCAGCCGTTTCTCCGGTTCGAACCGATGCATCACGTAGAAATAATTGTTTTCCGCGAGTTTCCTAGCGAGGGACTCGTCCACGATGGTCTGCATGTTGGCCGGTACGACCGGTAATCTGAACGTGTGTTTTCCGAGCGAAACGGAAGTGTCACATTCCGAACGGCTCGAAACGATACATTTCGAAGGAATCAGCTGTATATCTTCATAGTCAAAAACGTTTTCCATGATTTTTCACCTCTAAAAGCGAATATTTTTTATGTGTTTATGTTTATCATTCGGTCTATGAATAATGTAAAGGAATTTTGGATGTTTGTCAAAGTAAAAACCGAACAATATTTTAATTATAAAATAAATGTTCGGTTTTTAGCCGGAACTACTATTTTCGGAACCATAACAAAAGAACAGAACATAAGTCCTTCGCGAATTTGGATCAGACTGCCGTAATCAGTCATATCGGCTGATTTAAAGGTGGCAGGGACCGATCCGGCTCCGCAGAAGTCTATGTGCTGTTCCTGGAACATCATCGCCGTCGGCGTGAATGTTCGGTTTCTGTTTCTATACTTTCACAAAACTTTACTTAAAAACTCTCTGGTCCGTTCATGCTGGGGGTTCCCGAACAGATTCTCCGGAATGTCCTCTTCCATAATAACCCCTTCGTCCATAAAAATAACCCGGTCTCCCATCTCACGGGCGAATCCCATTTCGTGTGTAACGACGACCATGGTCATACCTTCTTTCCCCAGATCTTTCATTACTTCGAGAACGTCTCCCACCAGTTCCGGGTCGAGGGCCGAGGTCGGCTCATCAAAAAGCATGATTTTCGGGTTCATCGCAAGAGAACGGGCGATGGCTACACGCTGTTTCTGGCCCCCGGAGAGGCTCTCAGGATAAACGTCCGCTTTTTCTTCGAGGCCGACTTTCCTTAGAATCGGGATGGCTTCTTTTCTGGCCTGTTCTTTGGAAACTTTTTTGATTTTCATCGGCCCGATCGTAATATTTTCCATTACGGTCATGTGCGGGAAAAGATTGAAGTGCTGAAAGACCATTCCTACGCGCGTACGTACTTCGTTGATGTTTACGTTTTTGCCGGTAAGGTTGTCGCCTTCGATGAATACGTCCCCCGAAGTCACCTCTTCGAGCAGATTCAGACA
This sequence comes from Salimicrobium salexigens, assembly GCF_900156705.1. Lineage (NCBI taxonomy): Bacteria > Bacillati > Bacillota > Bacilli > Caryophanales > Bacillaceae > Salimicrobium > Salimicrobium salexigens. The sequence continues at coordinate 28,485 of NZ_FTOK01000004.1, forward strand.
GCGTAACAGCGTGCTTTTACCCGAACCGGATGGCCCGATGACACACACGACTTCCTGTTCCTTCACTTTCATGTCGATCCCTTTCAGCACTTCGTTTTTTCCGAAAGATTTATGCAGGTTATTCACTGTAATCATTTCACTCATACATCCAGTCTCCTTTCCACTTTACGAAGGTACAGGGCTGTCGGCACCGTGATTGCAAGGTAGAGAAGACAGACCATCGTGAGAGCTTCAAAAGCGGCGAAAGTGGTACCGTAGTATTGCTGCCCCATATACAGCAGTTCTCCCACAGCGATTACCGAGAAAAGGGATGTATCTTTCAGGCTGATAACGAACTGATTTCCAAGAGGCGGAATCATCCGTTTGAAAGCCTGGGGCCATATGATATATCTCATCGTCTGAGACCTGGTCAGACCGATGGAGCGGCCTGCTTCGCTCTGTCCTTTATCGATGGAGTAGACGGCACCACGGACGATTTCTGCTATGTAGGCTCCGGCATTTAATGAAATCGCTATGATGGACGCACTGATTTTATCGATATTGAACCCGAGAAGGTCGGGGAGACCGAAATAAATGAACAGGATCTGGGCAAGGATCGGTGTCCCTCTGAGAGCCTCCACGTAAATAGAAGAGATCCCGTAAAAGAGTTTATTTTTAGATAATCGTCCCATTCCGAAGATGGCTCCGAGAATGAATCCGAAAAACAGACCGACTCCGGTAATGATCAGAGTCCAGATCAGCCCTTCGAACAGGAAAGGCAGTACCCGTATGTAGTGAGACTCCATAATTGCTTCCATGTAAACGAACGCTCCTTCACTATGAATGGATGATTGAAATGGTAAAAATCAGGCGTAACAGAATACCGCTACGCCTGAGCTGGTTTATTCCGAGGATTCCGTGCCGTATTTACGTTCACCGAACCACTCTTCATAAATATCATCATACGTTCCATTGTCGATCAGTGTCTGAAGAGCTTCGTTGGCAGGGTCTACAAGTTCGGAATCTTTAGGGAAAGCTATACCATACTGTTCTCCCTGAAGCGTCTCGCCGACCGTTTTCAGCTCACCTTTGGCATCGTTATTTACGTAGTACTTAACGTTCGGGACGTCATACATGACTGCGTCCACCCGTCCTGCCTGCAGGTCCATGTATGCTTCCACAATACCCGGAAAAGTGACAACTTCGGCATCGGGATGGTTTTCTTTCAGGTACTGCTCACTCGTAGTACCGGAACGTGTCCCGACTTTCTTTCCTGCCAGGTCATCTTCCGATTTGATATCGCTGTTGCTTTCCTGAACGGCGATTGTAAGTCCGGCGTCATAATATGGTTCCGAAAAATCGATCGTTTCCGCACGTTCTTCGGTGATAGTCATACCGGCAATTCCGATATCATATCGTCCGGACTGCATACCGGCCACCACTCCGTCGAACTTCATGGATTCGATTTCCACTTCAAAACCGGCTTCATCGGCTACGGCGCGGATAAGATCCATATCGAAACCTTCCATTTCACCTGTATCTTCGTTCAGAAATTCAAAAGGGACGAAGTTGTTATCGGTGGCGACAGTGTATGACTCCCCGCTTTTCCCTTCATCACCGGATGATTCTTTGCTTTCGTTGGCATCGCTCTCTTCGGATGAACCACAGGCTGCAAGTAACAAGATGAAGAATGAAATAATTAAAAGACCTGACCACTTTTCCATCAATTTTCCCCCTCTTATAAGATACCTTTACTTATTGCAAACTTTATCAACAAAGTAAATATTCTGAATAATTTAAGATTACGGGATATACACCCGTATAACGGGGTTCGATGAAGAAAGAGAGGGCTTTCCTTTTAAATACTCATGCTGCCGTCCCTATACGTTCCTACATGAAAAAACCGCAGAAAACAAATTGTTTTCTGCGGGCGGTACTGCTTCGTTACCGGAGTTTGTTTCTATAAAATTTACAGAGTGCCTTTAGGGCCGAAAAATTCATAATTGACCTGTTCGTCAGGAATTCCCCATTCGTGCAGGGCTCCATTCATGGCACGCATGAATCCTTCAGGGCCGCAGAAGTAGAAGTCCGCTTCTTTCGGTACGACGTTTCTGAGCCAGTCGAGATCTACGTATCCGGCTTTATCGTAAGCGGCAAGCGTTTTATCCTCTTCGGAAGGTGTTTCGTAGACGACGTACGTCTGCTCACCGTCCATCTCTTCTTTCAACCCGTGGACACCACCGTTTCTGGCAGCATGAATGAAGTAAACGTCGCGTTCATCCCGTGTTTTCTTGTACATACTCATGAGAGGAGTGAGGCCGACACCTCCACTCAGTAATACGACCGGGCGGGAAGTGGACTCATTGAGGTAAAAGTCCCCGGCAGGTGCACTTATCGGCACGACATCCCCTTCCTGTACCTGGTCATGAAGCCAGGTGGAGACGAGCCCGGCAGGAATTTCTTCCGTTCCGCCTTCACGCTTGACGCTGATGCGCAGATAGTCCTTGCCCGGGGCATCGGATAAACTGTATTGTCTGCGCTGCGTATGCGGATAATCAGGGATATCCGCTTTGATACCGATGTACTGACCGGGCCGATAGGAAGGGAGAGAACCTCCGTCTTCCGGTTTCAAATAGAAAGAGGTGATTTCTTCACTTTCTTTCACTTTTTTATGGATAGTGAAAAGACGGTATCCCGTCCAGGCACTTGCTTTGTACTTCCCATCTTCGATACTGATGAAAAGGTCGGCTATCTCTCCGTAGGCGAGTTCCCAGGCGTCAATGACTTCTTCATCTACTGCGTCCCCAAGAACTTCTTTGATCGCTTTAAGAAGATATTCTCCGATAATCGGATAATGTTCCGGACGAATGTTCAGGCTAACGTGTTTTTCAGCAATCGTTTCAGCGGCCGGAGCGATGGCGGAAAGATCATCAATGTGGCTGGCGGCAGCATAGACCGCGTTCGCAAGCGCACGTGGCTGCTTCCCGTCTTTCTGATGAGTCATGTTGAAATAGTTTTTCAGTTCGGGACGTTCCGTGAGCATTCTTTTATAAAAGTGGGTGGTAATGGCCTCACCGTGTTCTGCGAGCACCGGTACGGTCGCTTTCACAATTTCTCTTGTTCTTTCATCTAAACGGCTTGTTACTTGAGTAGCCATATTCTCAACCTCCAAAAGATGTATTTTTAATATATCTTTATGATAGTAGTATTTAAAATGAATAGCAATGGGTTTGCAGAGTCTTTTATGAATATTTTGTTAACGGAATCAAAAGCGGATATGATACCATAAGTGGTACGAGAAAAGTGAAAATGAGGAATGAAATATGAGATTAAAGAAATATACAGACTATGCTCTGCGCGTTCTTATGTTCACCGCGGTGAAAGAGGACGGGGAACTGGCCAGTAAGAAAGAGATTTCCGAAGCTTTCGGGATATCGATGAACCATCTTGCCAAAATCGTCCATGAACTTCAGAAATCGGGGTATGTGGAAACGGTGCGCGGCCGAAACGGCGGCATCCGTCTGGCCAGGCCCCCGGAGGACATCAACGTCGGGGCAGTGGTGAGGGTGATGGAAGATGACTTCAATCTGTTTGAGTGCTTCAGTTGCGATACGGATTACTGCGTCATTTCTCCCGTGTGTAAACTGAAAAGTATCACGGGGAGAGCGCTCAGAGAATTTCTGAGAGTGCTTGATGCGTACACGCTTGCGGATATCGTCGAAAACAGGCAGCAGCTTGAGGAGTTTTTAAACTAAACACAGGAATAGTTAGGTGGGAGAAGTATGAATGGTAACGACGCGATTAATGAAGCTACTGGAGAAAGAGAAGTAAAACGACTGGATTTTCGTGGCGGACCGTTCGCTGCCACGATTCCACTCGTTTTTTTCATTATATGGGCGATTACGCTCAGTGTGACAAATCTCGTCACGGAGCGGGCACTGATACTCGGTATAGTCATCGGTGTCGGGATCGGGCTGTTTTTCGTCAAGTCCAAATGGGCGGACTATGCCCAGTCGCTGATCAGTGGTATGGCGCAGCCTGTGGGTATTGTTGCCATCATCGCCTGGTTCTGGGCCGGTATGTTCGCCACTCTTCTTTCGGCCGGAGGTCTCGTGGACGGGCTTATCTGGTTCGGCTTCCAGACAGGTCTTGAAGGGGGAGGGTACGTCGTACTTACGTTTCTGCTCGCTTCTCTTTTCTCGACTGCTGTAGGTACAGGGTACGGGACGGTGGCCACGTTCGGTATCCTTATGTATCCGGCAGGGATCGTCCTCGGTGCGGACCCCGTTATTCTGCTGGCTGCTATTTTGAGCGGTGCCGTTTTCGGAGATAACCTTGCGCCGGTCTCCGATACGACCATCGTATCCGCAACGACTCAGGACGCAGACGTGCCCGGTGTTGTGCGTTCCCGTTTCAAATACTCGGTTTTTGCAGCTGTCCCGGCAGCCCTGCTGTTTTATTTCACCGGGGGAGGCGGTCAGACAGGAGATGCTGCTCTTGTCGCCGAACTGGAAAGTGAAGTGGCTGCGAGCGGTCTTCTTATGCTGATTCCGTTTGCGCTCGTTCTTTACCTGGCACTTAACGGCCAGCATCTGATCACTTCGCTTACTTGGGGGATTCTTGCCGTCATCGTTTTCATCTTATTCATGGACGTGCCTCTTACGAGTGTACTTAACATCTATGAAAACAGTGCAGGAGATGCGGTAGTCGAAGGAGCTCTTATCGAAGGGATCAGCGGCTACTTCAATATGGCTATTCTCATACTGTTCATTATGGCATCGGCTCATCTGCTGGAAGCAGCAGGCACAATGGAGAGAATCAAAGATTTCTTTCTCGGAATCATCAAAAACGTCGTCCGGCGCGCAGAGCTTACCATGTTCGGAATTGTAGCTTTTCTCAACGTATTCATTACAATCAATACGGCGGCTGAAATTGCAGCTGCACCTTTTGTGAGAAAAATAGGAGAGGAAATGAATATCCATCCCTACCGCCGGGCTAACTTTCTGGATACTGTAACTTCGGCACTCGGCTACATATTTCCGTGGAGTGCGGGCGTGCTGCTTGCGTGGACAACGATTCAGACGGCGGCCGAAAACTACGACTACGTTACAGTCGTATCGCCGATGGAAGTATTCCCGTTCGTTTACCAGGGATGGGGGCTTCTTATCGTAATGTTCGTTGCCGGCTGGACCGGCTGGGGCCTCAGATTCAAAGGTAAAAACGGTGAGGAAGTGAAACCGGGTGATGAAAAATAATACTGCACATATAAGTGCGAGTGAGGTGTCCGACTGGTGAAGTATGCTGCCGGAGTTTTGATTATTGCTTTTCTCGTAGCGGGAGGGGTATTTGGCGCCTTTTTCCTCACTTCCGGAAACGAGATAAAGGACCCGGAAATAAGCAGAATTGTAGAAGACGACTATAATCTCGAAACGAATCGTGAACAGTCGAATGTGAAAGACAGCTATGAAAGTTTACTCACCCAGGCGGAAGACCGGCTTGCAGAACTTAAGACAGAGGTGAAAGAAGACCTGGAAGAAGAGAGTTCCTACCTTGATATGTATGAAAAATATGAGCCGGCTGCAAAAAAACTGGAAGAGAAAACGGATGAAAAATTTCAGGATCTGCACGAACAGTTACAGCAGGCAGGGGAAGAAGAGAAAGCTTCCACACTGAAAGCACAGTATGAACGGCAAAAAGAGCAGTGGAAAAAGTCGATTGTAAAAGAAATGAAGGAGAGCCTCTGAACGGCTCTCCTTCCCTGTGTTTTTCAGATGAATAATCCTGACCACAGACCGACGATTGCTGTGAGAAGGAATAATTTCTTTTGTTTTCGTGAAACATCTTCATTGTCTTCAACATCCATACGCAGCACGATGAAAATGGCTGCGAAAGATAAAATAGCCGCTCCAGCCCCTGCTATTGGACGTTCCAGAAGAACCCAGAAGGCACAGATGCTGCATAAAATGGAATAAAGAAGAGCAGGAAGGCTGCTGTACTTATCCCCGAACTTATTTTTCATCCATACAACGGTTGTAATTTTAGCCGGTGTAGCATTCTCATCTGCGAAACGGTCCGGAATATGATGGACCATGTTCCAAATCAGACTGAACAAAGCTACTAAAAGAGCATTCTGGTAAGCCCAGAGCGGCAGCGATTCCATAACGAGCCATGGACCTGCAAGTCCTATGAAGTAAAACGCAGGAAACATGGAGATCCATTCCCCGGCCCAGGGGTAGTAACTCGACCTTACAGGCGGGAGGGAGTAGCTGGCGGAACTCCAAAACCCGATTAATAGCAGAGAAGCAATTTTTATGTAGCCGGTCAAAAAGAAAATAACGATTAAAGTGACGATAGTGGCTATGGCAAGGAGACCGATCGTGCGAAGAGTTCTGATAGTGACCAGGTTATTCTGTACGATGCGGCTTCCCCCGGAGAGAATAGCAGGGCTTTCTGCATCTGTCCCTGACATATAATCGGTATAATCATTCAGCACGTGCGTCAAAACTCCCTGCACTAGTACCACACCCGTAAGGAGCAGTAAAATTACGACAGTAAGTTCTGCCGGGGAAAAGGAGTAGTATAGGTATATAGGTAACATGGCAGCTATAATAGCCGGCAAACTTGAAGAAAGTACGGCGACGATTCTGAGCATGGGGAATACTGTCTTAAATATCGAAGAAGCATTCATCATAGACCTCCTTTTTGCCTTATTTTACAGGGGGGGGAGGGAGGAATATCAACGAACCGCTTACATTCCCCGGGAAATATTTGCAGGGAGAGGCTTTCTTTCCTAAATAAACAGACCGGTCCATAAAGCCGCAGTCATGGTAAGAATGAGCAGCATCTTTTCTTTTTGCGACACATCTTCGTTGTCTTCAAGGTTCAACTGCAGCACGATAAAGACGGAGGCAAAAGAAAGAACAGCTGCACCGGCGCCCGCAACGGGACGTTCCATAAAAATCCAAAAGGCACAGAGACTGCATAAAAGAAAATAGAGGAGGGCGGGTGCACGGCTGTACGTGTCTCCGAATTTATTTTTCATCCATACGACAGTCGTAATTTTGGGAGGTGAAGCATTCTCATCCGCAAACCGGTCCGGAATATGGTGGACCATGACCCAGGCCTGAGTAAACAGAGCTATGAGGAGGGCGTTCTGATATGCCCAGAGGGGCGGCGACTCCATAACGATCCAGGGACCTGCAAACCCTATGAAGAACACAGCAGGAAACATGGAGAACCATTCCCCGACCAATGGATAGTAGCCCAGTCTCAGCGGAGACATGGAGTAGGTAATGGAGCTCCAGAGTCCTATCAGCAATAAAACAGCTATTTTTATGTAACCGGAGAAAAAGAGGACGATGCCTGCAGTAAGAATGACGATAATAGAAATGATGCCGATTTTGAGGAGTATCCCGGCAGTAACGAGGTTATTCTGAATAATGCGGCTTCCTCCTGAAAGAATACCCGGGCTTTTATCATCCGTGCCGGACATACTGTCGGCATAGTCGTTCAGTACGTGTGTGAGAAACCCGTGGATAAGTAACGCTCCTGCAAGAAGTAAGAGGAGAACGAGCGTAAGCTCTCCTGCAGAATAGGAATAGTACAGATACATAGGCAGAATGGTGGCTATAATTGCTGCGAAGCTTGAAAAAAGCACGGCGATGAGTCTTACCAGAGTGAAGGCTGTCCGAAATAGCGAAGGAACGTTCATCGTAAACCTCCTTTTTGCTTTATTTTACAGAGGGGAAGAAGGAATAGCAATTGAACTTCCCCATTTCCCGGGAAATATTCGTTCGAAAAGGAACGTTTACAGGTGAAGGGTAAGGGAAAACAACAGTCTAGAAGGAGTGATAGCATTATGAAGAAGAAGTTCGACCCTAAAAAACTTTATCGTGATTTCATGGGAAAGAATAGAGGAACAGTAAGAGAATACATGTCGAATCCGTCCAAGATGAAACAGCTGTTTCAAAATGCGGAAGAGAAAGCTGAGAAAAATGAAGGGTATCTTAAGGAAGCTGTAGAGAAGATCATGCTTCTGGCTTCTCTCCTCAGAGCGTACAAACGGGGAGAATACAGAGATGTATCCAACAAAACGATCGTTATGGTTGTAGTGACTCTTCTCTATTTCGTGACGCCCGTAGACGCGTGGCCGGATTTCCTTCCGCTTGGGTACGTGGATGACCTTGCTCTTCTCGGTTATACGATGAGAGTGATCAACGAAGATCTGGATGCGTTCCGTGAATGGAAGGAAGCGCAGGAACAAGAGGAAACAGCTCCCGAAAATAACTCCTGAAATACCGGGGGTTATTTTTTATAACAAAAATTCAACCTGAAAATAACGGGTAATAACTAATCATCGGTAGGAGGGGTGAAATGAAAGATAATTTCTGGACCGGGAGAGAGCACGTCATGTTTCTCGGTGCCATATTCTGTTTCTGGTTCGCAACTTACATATATGTACCTACGTTCAGCGTCTATTTGGAACGTATCGATCTTTATTACTCCGAGATAGGGATAATCCTCGGAGCATACGGAATCACTCAGGTTCTGTTCAGATGGCCGCTCGGAGTACTGCTTGAATGGATGAGCGGGAATAAGAAAAAGTGGCTTCTGCTCGGATTCATGATCGGTACCGGAAGCGGAGTCATTCTTGCTGTATCCGAAACGTTTTCCCTGATTCTTATCGGACGTCTCCTCGCCGGAGTAACGGCCTCCATGTGGGTAATGGCAACTATTATGTACGGTCAGAACTTCCCGCTCTCCAAAAGTACGCAGGCGATGAGTACGATGCAGTTCATGACCGTGTTCACCCAATTCGTCAGTATGCTTCTCTGTTCTGTACTGATCAGCTGGTACGGATGGGACTTTCCATTCTGGGCCGCTTCCGTATTCAGCGTCATAGGAGCTCTCCTTTTACTGGCCGTTCCGGAAATGAAATCCGACACAGAGAGAGGCGAGCGGACATTCCGGCAGATTTTTATGAAAACGCTGGGTATGGGAGAAGTGTGGGGGATCTCCGGTCTATCGCTTTTTGCTTATGCTATCCTGTTCATCACTATTTTTGGTTTTTCTCCTCTTTATATTGTGGAACAGGGGCATTCGGAATCGGCGATTACGTGGCTCGTCGTTGCCTTCTTTCTTCCGCATATGCTCACGTCTCTTTCTCTTGCCTACATACCTCTCAGGGAAGGAAGCGGATTACGTCTGGTGTTCGGAAGTTTCCTGCTCTCTGCAGTTTTTCTGGCAGTTCTGCCCACGGCTTCGTTTGCAGGCTTCCTGCTTTTGCATGCAGGTACAGGCTTCGCGCTTGGTATGATTCTCCCCCTCCTTCTTGGCCGGGCAGCTGCTTTGGGGAAGGAAGGGGACGGTATGGCAGTAATGGGAATGTTCCAGTCGCTGTACGCCATTGGCATTTTTGCAGGCCCTTACGTGTCCGGGAAGCTGGCAGAAGGGGCCGGGCTGACCGCTCCTTTTTACTTTGCTGCCGCACTCGCTGTCACGGGGGCGCTGCTTACGATGGTAATGAAGAAGTGGTTATCGTGAATTCATAAAGAGAATGCTCCGGGCTTATTTCCGCTTTTAATTTTTGTCATCGCAGTTGTGACAAAGACGTGTTTTTGTTTTCTTGTTCACCTCCATGTAATCGCTTTATTATTAAGGTAACAACAAAGGAGGAATCGAGGATGGAACAAGCAGAAAAACAGGGCGGAATCCGCGCAAAAGTACAGCGGTTCGGAAGCTTTCTCAGTGGAATGATCATGCCGAATATCGGGGCTTTCATTGCCTGGGGTCTGATTACGGCATTATTTATTGAAGACGGATTTTTACCGAATAAGGATCTGGCTTCACTTGTAGGTCCGATGATTACGTACCTGCTCCCTTTACTGATCGGTTTTACCGGAGGCCGTCTTATTCACGGCATACGGGGCGGAGTGCTCGGTGCAATTGCCACGATGGGAGTTATCGTAGGTGCACCGGAGACACCATGTTCATGGGAGCGATGATCATCGGTCCGCTTGCCGGATTAAGCATCAAACTTATTGATGATGCGCTTGAAGGGAAAATCCGTTCCGGTTTTGAAATGCTCATCAACAATTTCACCGCCGGAATTGCCGGTGCGATATTGGCAGGATTCGGTCTGTTCCTTATCGGTCCCGTAGTGGCGGGACTCACCACTGTGCTTGGGGTAGCGGTCGAACTCATGATTAATTGGGGAGTGCTTCCTCTCGTCAACTTATTCATTGAACCGGCAAAAATACTCTTTCTTAACAACGCGATTAACCACGGAATTTTAAGTCCGCTGGCAGTGGATCAGGCTCAGCAAACAGGGAAGTCTATTCTCTTCCTGCTTGAGACGAACCCGGGTCCCGGTCTCGGCGTCCTGCTTGCATATATGTTTTTCGGGAAGGGTGTATCTCGTCAGACTGCTCCGGGCGCTGCCGTTATCCACTTCTTCGGTGGTATCCATGAAATCTACTTTCCTTATATTCTTGCGAAACCGACGCTTATCCTGGCGGCTATGGCCGGTGGTGTGACCGGTACGGCAACGTATGTGGCTATGGGAGTAGGAGCGACGTCCACTCCATCCCCGGGAAGTGTGTTCGCTGTTCTCGGTCTTACTGCGAACGGTGACCATTTAGGAGTAGCTTTCGGTATTTTGACGGCGACACTTGCCTCACTGCTTGTCGCTTCGTTAATCCTTAAATTCAGTAAAGAAAAAGGAGAAGGCGATTTAAATGAAGCTACCGAAAAGATGGAAGGAATGAAAGGGAAAAAGAGCAGCGTTTCTTCCGCTATCACTTCTACCGGCGAAGAGAAGACAGAACAGGAGCCGACTGCAGCTGCAACGAGTGCCGGAGAAGTTCCGGACGTAGACAAGAAGGAAGTCGACCGCATCATTTTCTCCTGTGATGCAGGAATGGGATCCAGCGCTATGGGAGCTTCGGTATATTGAAAAAATCATAGAACGTTTCAACAATCCGGATCTTTCCGACTTCGTAGCCCGAGTGGGCAGAGGTCCGATACGGAAGCTCGGCCCGGATGACCGCCTCGTGAAACCGGCCCGGACATATATTCAAACGATGCATGAAGACCCCGTGAATCTTATAGAAACAATCATGTCTGCTCTCACCTATGAAAACAGCGAGGACCAGGAAGCTGTAAGGCTGAAAGAATTACGGACAAGAATGGGGATCCTCGGAGCTTTCAAAGAAATAACGGGTCTGGATGACCGGGACGAACTGGTGGAAGCTATAGCGAAAAAGCTGGATTGACGTGAAAACAGCCCCGCCGGAAACCCTGGTATAGCTTCCGGTGGGGCTGTTCAGTATTTCTTCCGGAATCGTCCGGATAATGATGCAATCTGAATCATACTTTTTGTGCACTTACCTTTTCGTAAATACGTGTCATTTCGTATGCAGACATAAATTTAGGAACCGGGTAAAGAGGATGTGCTTCCTGCAGTGATTTTTCAACCATTGCAGGGATATCCTCTTTTTTTATTTCCGGAAAAGTCCCTTCTATACTCATTTCTTCGTTCATCTTCCTGATTGATGTAATGAAAGCTTCGGCTTTTTCCCTGTCGTTCATCGAAGAAGTCGTTATGCCGGCACTGGCAGCAAGGTCTGCCAGACTTTCGTATACGGTCTCTCCGTAATACTCAAGTACGTGAGGCAAAAGAGCGGCGTTCGCTGCTCCGTGCGGCGTGCCGTAAAAACCGCCGAGTGTGTGGGCGATGGAATGCGTGTAGCCGACGTAGGCTCTGGTAAAAGCAAGACCTGCGTAATAGGCGGCCTGCTGCATGGCGAAACGCGCCTCCCTGTTACCGGGATGATGATAGGAGGTGAGCAGATTTCCGAAAATAAGTCTGACCGCTTTACGGCTCAGGAGTCGGGTTTCCCTCGTGCCGCTTCCTCCGATGTAGGATTCCACCGCATGAGTGAGGGCGTCCATCCCCGTAGTCGCCGTTATCTGGGCAGGTAGGTTCAGAACGAGCTCCACATCGAGAACTGCTTTATCGGGAATGAGGGAAAGGTCGATCAAAGGATACTTCTCCCGGTGTGCCGGATTGGAAATAACGGTAGCCGCCGTCCCTTCACTCCCTGTACCTGTCGTGGTCGGTACAGCGATAAGCATAGGCGTCTTTCTTCTCACGCGGAACAGCCCTTTCATATCTTCGATTGTTTTGTCAGGACAGGCTACTTTCGCAGCTACCCCTTTGGCACAATCCATCGGGGAGCCGCCCCCGAAAGCGATGATCGCCTGACAGTGATGATAGCTGTATTCGTGCAGCGCATCTCTGATGTTATCAAGCGTCGGGTTCGGCAGGGTCCGGTCATAAACGACGTACTCAATGCCCTGCTCCCATATATTCTGGAGGAAAGCATCCATGATTCCGGAAGTCTTTACTCCGCTGTCCGTAACGATCAGCAATCTTTCAAATCCGTCTTTCCCGAGCTGTTCGGCAAGGGACAGAACGCTTCCTTCCCCCTGATAAAGTTCCGGACGCCGCCAGGGAAGAAGACGGCTGGAGGCTTTCATCGTTTTCTGGAAAGTACGGTACGCTATTTTCTTCTGCGGGCTGATCATGATTCTTCTACTGCCAGGTTGCGGAGCTTCACTTTCTGGATCTTTCCGCTTGCCGTTTTCGGAAGTTCTTCCAGAAACGTGACCGCTGTCGGACATTTGAAGTGGGCAAGTTTTTCCCGGGAAAAAGCGATGATTTCTTCTTCGCTCAGTTCGGAGCCTTCCTTGCGTACGATGATCGCATGCGGCGTTTCTCCCCATTTTTCGTGAGGAAGAGCTATGACGGCCGCCTCCTGGATTTCGTCGTGGTCATAAAAGACACTTTCCACTTCAATAGAGGAGATGTTTTCGCCGCCGCTGATGATGATATCCTTCTTTCTGTCGGTGATGGCGATTCTTCCGTATCCGTCCACAGTACCCATATCTCCGGTGTAGAGCCACCCGTTCCGCAGCGTGCGATTCGTTTCTTCTTCGTTCTTCCAGTAGCCTTTCATTACGCCGGGTCCTTTTACAATCACTTCTCCGACTTCTTTCCCGTCTTTCGCGACTTCTTCACCTTCCTCGTCCACTACCCGCACTTTTGTACCGATCACTTCAAGTCCGGCTTTCGCTTTCGCTGCATAATAATCATCACCTTCGTACTCTTCCTCCGTAGATATATAGGAAGCGGTACTGAGCGGGGAGGATTCGGTCATGCCGTAGACCTGATAAAACTCCCAGCCGATTTCTTCTTCGATTTCTTTCACGAAAGCCTTCGGCGGAGCGGAGCCTGCAATGACCAGACGCATATTATCGGGGGTCTCGGGCTTCGTTTCATGATATTTACTGATCAGGCCGTTAAGGACCGTAGGCGCCATATGCATAACGGTAGCGTTATGTTTGTGAGCCTTTTCCAGAATCTCTTCGGGTATGACTTTTTTCTGCATGATTTGCGTAGCACCATTGGCTGTGTAGTAAAAAGGGGACCCCCAGCCGTTCACGTGGAACATCGGAAGAATATGGATAAGTTTGTCCTGATCGCTCACTCTCAAATGATGCTGGATGGAGAGAGCGTGAAGGTAGTTGTTTCTATGTGTAAGCATTACGCCTTTCGGGTTCCCGGTCGTGCCGCTCGTATAAAGAAGCGTCGCCGTATCATTCTCTTTTACATCGGCACGGGGGAAATCGGAGTCGGGAAAAGAAGCGAGCCAATTTTCATACCCCGGCATCCCGTTTTTATCCTCTTCCTCGCCATGAACGATAATATGCTCTACGGTGTCAAGCTGTTCTACAATAGGTTCGATTAAAGGCACGAGTTCATAGTCCACGAACAGCACTTTACTGCCACTGTGGTCAAGGATGAAGCGGTAGTCTTCCGGTTTCAGGCGGGTATTCAGGGAGACCATGATTCCTCCGGTCTGAAACACTCCGTAAAACCCTTCGTACATTTCAAGGGTGTTCGGAGCGAGATAAGCTACACGATCCCCCTTTTCCACGCCGAGACTCGAAAGTCCATGAGAGAGCTGCTGAACCCTTTTATATACCTCATTATATGTATGGGCATAACCATCCTGGTCGATGATAGCTTCTTTCGTACCGTAAACCGTTACGGCCCTGTCCAAAAAATCAGTAAGCAATAATTCCATATTCTGAACCCCCTTTTATATAATTACGGGAATTATACCATAAATATGTAAGCGTTTTAAATATCTGTTATAAAACACGAATACACGTTTAATTTAAAAAAGAGAGGGAATACTCGATAAAACCGAAAAACGTGGAAGGAGGTCCCTATGTTAGAAGGAGCTGGAAAGTTCGTGCGACTGGCTGGAAATGTCATTCCTAACGTGAAGAAAGCTTTGAAAAAATCGGACGACCCGGAAGAAGCTGTCGAAGAAACGCGGGAAGCAGCGAAAGAAGGCGTCCAGGAGACTGCCAAAGAGCAGTTCAAAGCATCCATCCAGGAAAAAGCTTCCGATATGAAGGAATCTCTCGAGGAACAGGTGCAGGAAAATGCGGAATATGTGGACGAAAAGAGTGACGAAGCGGAAGAAAAAATGCAGGAAGGGCTGGAGAAAGCCGGTGAAAAAGTGAAAGAAGTGAAAGAATCCGGCGAACAGCTGCAGGAGAAGATCGGCGGCTCTTCCACCAAGAAAGTAAAACACGCCGATGATTTGAAAAGCGTCAATGAAATAAAAGGCGTCAACGATATAAAAACACCGAAAGATATAAAGGGAGTACCGCATATTCCGTCCTACAACGATTGAGCAAATAGAAGGAAAATCGACGTAGTGCCTATTGTTTATTTATTGAAATATTATGTAATGTCGTGTAGACAGCTGTTCTATTGGGAAAGGTAAGTATGAATCCAAATTTAAGGAGGAATGAAACATGGCAGTACAAAAGTCAACAGACAGTTCCAGCTTGGCCGAAGTTATCGACAGGATTTTGGATAAAGGTATCGTAATCGATGCTTACGCCCGTGTATCCGTAGTAGGTATAGAGCTTGTCACGGTAGAAGCACGTGTGGTTATAGCAAGTGTGGATACGTGGTTAAGATATGCAGAAGCAGTAGGTCTACTGCGTGATGAAGTGGAAGATGAAGGTGTGGAAGGTGTAGAAGAACGCCTGAGCAGCCGCGGATCTTCAAGAATCGCTTCATCCGGCGGATCGAACGAAAAGAGTGAATTCAACGTTTAACGTGAGGAGGGCTTTCTCGTTATGAAGGCGATTAAAATCGTTAGAGAATTTTTTGAAGATGAAATCGCCCCACCACACAAGATAGTCGCCATGGAGAAACAGCAGGAAGGCGGCTATCGCGGTCTGGTGGAAGTGGTTGAAGAAAGAGAATATATGAAGAAATATGCACATGATGAAATGATAGGTCTATATGAAGTGTTCGTCGAAGATGATGAAGTATCAAGTTTTCAGCGGGTAAGCCTTCGTTACCGGACAGACCTTGAAGAGCAGTCGTCATGAAGGAGGGAGCTTCAGTGACTACCCGTCGAAAAGAAGATTATCAGGAAAGTCTCATTAAACGCTCCCTCAGATATTTGAACACGGGTTTCCCCGTACATTTCACAGGACCTCCGGGGGTCGGTAAAACGACCTCCGCTCTTCAATTGGCGAAAAAGCGGAACCGGCCGGTTATTTTCATGAGCGGTCACGAAGATCTTTCCACGAATGATCTGATAGGTTCTTTCAGCGGCTACAAACGTAATAAACTGGATGATAATTATATTCATACCGTTCGGAAAGTGGAAGAGAATGTGGAGGAATCCTGGAAAAAGGGTAGACTTTATGAAGCTGTCGAGCAGGGGCATACGGTCATTTACGATGAATTCACCAGAACGTCACCGGCCGTGAACAACCTTTTCCTGCCGGTGCTCGAAGAGAGGATTCTTCCGTTATTCGGCACCAAACGGACGGCGTCCTATATTGATGTTCATCCGAAGTTTGCGATGATTTTTACGAGTAACCCTCTGGAATACTCAGGAGTCCATCCTTCCCAGGACGCACTGAGAGACAGGATGATTACGATGCGCTTTCAGCTTATGGAAGAAGAAAGAAAGCACCAGGTTCTGGCTTCCGAAACATCGCTTAAGGATAAGGACATCAGCATGATTCTTTCTATCGTATCCCGCGCGGAAGAGAAAAAGAATGAACAGGGCGGCAGTGTGCGCCTGCCACTCATGATAGCCAAAGTCGCCGATCGTTACCAGATGAAAGTTTCAGGGGACAACCCTAACTTCCGTGAAGTATGCTATGACATTTTATGGCATCATGAGGATGATATGAGCGACGAAGAGTTTGAAGAACTGTTCAGAAAATAGGGGGAATATGACGTGAAAGAGGAAAATGGCATTTACCTTTTTGGTATCATCCGGTCGGAAGAGAAGGAATCTTTCGGCCCGGTTACGTTTGATGAAGAAACGACAGAAACGTATACCGTGAATTTTAAAGAAGCTGCCGCCGTAGTAGCACCAGTATCGAAACGTATTTTCACACCGAACCGCAAAAATCTCACTGCCCACCAGGGTGTAATTTCAGGCATGATGAAAAAAGAGTTCGACGTCGTGCCGGTCAGTTTCGGTAATGTGTTCCGGTCCGAGGAAGATGTAAACGCACTTCTTGAGAATCTGCATCCGGAACTTGTGAAATTGTTCCCGGAAGTACACGGGAAAATAGAAGTGGGTCTGAAAGTTACCGCGAAGAAGGAGTGGCTGGAGGAATTGACTTCCGGAAATGAAACGCTGACTGCCCAGAAGAAACGGGTGGATGCAAAATCCAAGGAAGCCGGCTACTTTGACCGGATGAAGCTTGGTGAAATGGCTGCGAATCTCGTAAAAGAAAAACGGGAGGAAGTGGAAACGGATATCCATTCCAAACTGGAATCTGAGGCGGTTTCGGCTAAATCGAATGAACCTTCCGGAGAAAAGATGCTGCTGAACGGTGCTTACCTGATAGAAAAAGAGAAAGAGGAAGCATTCGACGAAGCAGTGAATGAACTTCATGAACGTTGGAAAGATAAAGTGGACTTCCATTACACAGGACCATGGCCTGCATATAACTTCATTAATATGAAATTAAAGGTGGAGAATTAAACATGATTCATAAACTTGCTACTGCCCCGCTGAATCTCGTCGTGAAAGTCGGAGAGAAAGTGAAAGAGGAAGTGGACAAGGAACTGTACGATCTCGAAACCATTCAGCAGAAGCTTGTGCAGCTTCAAATGATGTACGAGCTTGGTGAAGTGGATGAGAAGGTATTCGAAGAGCAGGAAGCAGTTCTGCTTGAAAGATATGAACAGGCGAAACGTATGGAATTGGAAGAAATAGATGAAATGATGGACTCGTAGGGGGAAGATGTATGGGAAAACTAGTTTATTTGTATGGAATTATACCGGAAGGACACGAAATCGGTGAAATTTGGGATTCCGAAAAATCGGCGATAGAAGGGGAAAGCCTCCCTTATATCGAAGATTTCGGAGGTCTGGCTGCTGTCGTCACTGATGTAAGTGAAGAGGAATTCGGAGAGACAGCAATGGAAGAGAATTCCAACAATACAGCCTGGATACAGGAAAAAGCTTTTCACCACCACGAAGCTCTTCTTGAACTTCAACGTCATACTACCGTCCTTCCGATGAAGTTCGGCACTATCTTTGAATCTGTGGAAAGTCTTAAACAGATGATTGATGAAAAAGAAGACCACCTCCAACACACCCTCCAAACACTTGAAGGGAAAGAAGAATGGAATGTGAAAGCTTATATTAATCCGAAAACGTTTTATGAGCGCGTGGCGGAAGCGAACGAAAATGTGAAAGCCAAACGTGAGGAAATCGAACAGATGAGTAAAGGTCGTCAGTACCTCGAGAAGAAAAAACTTGATAAGTTCATCGAGGAAGAAATGTTCAAAGATCAGGAGAAGAAAGCCGAAGAGATGCACGATAGGTTAGCAGGATACAGTGAAGATTCGGAAAGGAAGAAGAACTGGAAGAAAGATGTAACGGGAAGGGAAGACGAAATGGCTCTGAATTCCGCCTTCCTGGTGGTTAGTGAGGATCTGGAAAGCTTTCTCGATCAAATCAGGGATATGGAGAAAGAAAAAGAAGAAGACGGCTGGCTGATTGAAGCGACCGGACCGTGGCCGGCTTACCACTTTGCCACTATGGAAGAGTAAGGAGGAGAGCATATGGCGGTTAGTGATCCCTATGAAAATAAAGACATTGCGCTTATAGACATACTGGATACCGTTCTGTATAAAGGCGTCGCTATCCAGGGGGACCTGGTCATCTCTATCGCCGGGATCGATCTTGTCTATGTAGACTTAAAAATATTGATTGCTGCTGTAGAAACTCTTGCTGAAGCCAGGGAGAAAGAAATAGCTTCTATCAAATTCGATGAGGAAAGGGAGGCGTTAGAACGTGCCACAGAAGACTAATGTACCGGAGAGTGCCAGAGTCCCGGAAAAGAGCGGAAAAATTGAACTGGATCCAGCCGGCGCCGAAGAAGGGCTGGCGCAACTTGTACTTACGGTTATTGAACTTCTCAGGGATCTCGTGGAACGTCAGGCCATCCGAAGAGTGGAAGGCGGAAGACTCACAGAAGAGCAGGAAGAGGAATTAGGCATAGCCCTAATGAACCTGGAGACGAAAATGGACGAGCTGAAGGAAGTCTTCAATCTTACCGATGAAGATCTTAACCTCGACCTTGGACCGCTCGGCAAACTTATGTAAATACGTCTCATCTGATAATGAAGAAGGAGGAAATCGTATGCCTATAGAACAGTCAACCAGAAACGACAGTATCGTTGATGTACTTGAACTCGTATTGGATAAAGGTGTAGTCATCGCCGGGGATATCAAGGTCAACATCGCTGACGTGGAGCTTCTTACCATAAAGATCCGTCTGATTGTCGCCTCCGTCGATAAGGCAAAAGAAATCGGAATGGACTGGTGGGAAAGCGACCCGTTCCTGAATTCGCAGGCAGCCAGAAAAGAAGTGGAAGATGAGAACAGGGAGCTGAAAGAAAGACTGGAAAAACTGGAAAAAAGTATGTCCAATGACCGTACGCAGATAGGAGAGAATAACAAATGAGCAATGAAAATAAAAAAGGCTCCAGTAAAATGCTAAGAGCTATTGTCGGGGGCACGCTCGGTGCCCTCGTCGGATGGATTTTCAAACCGGACGTCAGTGATAAATCCGGCAAAGAAGAATCCGAACAGAAGGAAGAACAATCTAAGCAAAATGATTCTAAAGCTGAAAAAGAGTCCGGGAATGAATCGAAAGCGAACAAAAAACAGGATGACAGCAGCAAGGAAGAAAATGAGGAAAAAGATGTCCGTAAGCGGGATAAGGTGAAAGAAAAGCTGAAAATCAGCAAAGATGACAGCGATGATGAAGATGAATCAGAAAAGGACTCCGGAGAAGACTCTGACAGGAAAGAGACTCGTAAAAGAGATAAAGTCAAAGATAAACTGACCCGGGACAAGAAGAATGACGAGAAAGAGGACGATGAGGAAGAAGAAGAAAGCAGCACCCGTAAGCGGGATAAACTGAAAAATACAATCAAAGGAAACAAACAAGAGAAGAAAGATGAGAATGAAGAGAAAGATCAGGAAGATAACAAAGGCGACGAAGAGAACAAAACTACCGAAAACGGTTCTGATGAATCGGAAGAGAAAAAGTCTGTTGGCAGTAAATCTTCCCAAAACCAGAAAGCTCAAGACGGCAAACAGAAGGGTACCGACAGTTCTGCGGAATCCGGCGATTCCGATGAATCTGGTGAAAGTGATTCAGGTCAGTCTGAGAAAAAGAAAACTTCGTCAAATAAGAAGAGCCAGAGCAGTAAGAAGAGCAGCAAAACCAAAAAAGATACTAAGAGCAGCAAAGACAGCGAAGACAACGGGGAAGATGATTCCTCTGTCGTCAAACGCGTAGAACCTTCTTCCAACAAGCAGAATACTGTGAAGAAAAGCTCGGGCAGTAAAAAGAAAACGGTGAATCAGGAAAATGCAGTACACCCTTCTTCTGAAGAGGAATCCTGAGAGGAGGACTAAGAATGGATGATATTTTAGAAACGTACGTTAAATCTGCGAATGAAGAAGATTTTACGGTCGATCTGACCCTTCAGGTGAAAGGGGCGTTAGTGACAGGCACTCTTACGTCTGCCCACGATTATCTGAATGCCACTTCCCACCTGCTGGAAAACGGCGGGGAAGCGTCACAGAAAATCAGTGAGCAGTTTGAGAAAGCTGCAGAATCGACGAAAGAACAAAAACATGAGCACTATTCTTTCATTCATCTGAAAGACGCCAAAGTGTTCATCTCCGATACTCCGACCCCGGAAGAGGGCGGCGTTTACTGGAGAGGTACTCTTGAACAGGTGGACGGGTATTTTCTCGGTAAAATAGAAGTCGAAGAATAACAAAACTGCCTTTTAACTAAGGCAGTTTTGTTATGTCCTGTGTTATTATTAAAAAGAGAAGGAGGGCGTTATATGAAGGCTGTCGCACTGGATATGGACGGAACGATTCTGAATGATGAACACATCATTACCGATGAGCTCCTTTCCCTTGTTTCATCTTTACAGGAGAAAGGCTACTATATTTTTCTTGCCACCGGCCGCACACTCAGTGATGTGCAGGAAGTTCTGGCTAAAGACATGAGGCCTGATGGAATCGCCGCTGCCAACGGAATGGTGGCTGTAGCCGGAGAAACGATACTTGCAGACGAAACGCTCGATGAAGAGATCGTCCGGAAGCTGATTGAAGAAAATCGTAAACACCGATTGTATTATGAAATACATACAAAAGACGGAAGACGGATCTCTTTTAAAGAAGATGAAATATCCCTCGTAGAAGAACTGGAGGGGCCGAAAGCCGAAACAGTCCGTGAGCACGAGTGGAATTCACGTCAGAAAGTATGGAAAGAACATCTCCAACTTGAAGAGGATCCCGATTTGAAGGAAGTAGTGAAAGTCTACTTTTTTACAAATGATCAGGAAAAACTGGAAAATTGGGAAGTCAGTCTGGGCGGAAACAAGGCCCCTTTCATTACTTCATCTTCCTCTGAACATAATGTGGAAGTGATGAAGGAAGGTATCAGTAAAGGTTCGGCACTTGAACTTCTGCTTGATTATTACAGCATCGACCCGGAAGAGCTGATTGCAATCGGGGACGGCGGGAACGACATTCCGATGCTTGAGCTGGCAGGGAGACCGGTAGTGATGAGTAACGCCCCCGAGGAGCTGAAAGATCAGTTCCCGGAAGTGACCGACTACCCGAACACCGAAAACGGAGTGTACAAATTTTTGAAAGAAGCGCTGGAAGAGAAAGAATAGTTTCCGGATTAATCGATTATAGGAGAGAGTCAAATGACTACAATTAATGATATAGCCAAGTTGGCAGGTGTTTCCCGGACGACCGTGTCCCGTTTTCTGAATAACAGCGGCTATGTCGGTCAGGAAGCCGGTGAAAGAATTGCACAGGTCATTAATGAAACCGGGTATATGCCGAGTCAGTCCGCCCAGACGCTCCGCACAAAAAAGACAGGAGTTATCGGCATTATTCTGCCGAAAATAAGTACGGAAACCTCAAGCCGTGTCGTATCGGGTATCAATAAAGTGATGAAGCGGGAAGGCATGCAGATTCTCCTTACGGATACGGAACTGGATCCGGATAAAGAAATTGAATACCTGCGCCTGCTCAAAAGCAGGCAGGCGGATGGGATTATCCTGCTGGCTACCAATATCGGAGAGAGGCTTCAGCAGGAAATAGAAGCCTTCCCCATCCCCGTCGTGGCTCTCGGCCAAAATATCCCGGGGGTGCCGTCGCTGACGTATGCGGATTATGATGCTTCCTCAGACATTATGCAGCTCCTTATCGGGAAAGGGCACAGAAAAATCGGCTTTATCGGTGTTTCCGAAACCGATCCTGCTGTCGGAAAGCTGAGGCAGAGTGCCTATACGGATGCCATGAGGAGACATAACCTGGAAGTGAAGGAAAGCTGGATGGCGGAAGGGGATTTCAGCATAGATTCAGGCTACGAAGCTATGAAATGGATCATTACCGGCAACCGTTCCGATCCTCCGGACGCTGTATTCTGCGTCACGGACCGGATGGCGACAGGAGCGATGGAATATTTGAAAGAGCAGGGTTTCTCTATCCCTGGGGACGTTGCAGTGGCAGGAATCGGGGATGCCGTTATGTCCAGGTACATCACTCCTTCCTTAACTACAGTGAATTATTACAACGAAGAAGCCGGGGAAGCAGTCGGAGAGATGCTGCTTGAAACGATGGCCGGAATTAAGTACAGTAAAAAAATGATGCACAAGTATAGACTTATAAAAAGAGATAGTGTATGGTGAGAAATATCGACGATGTGTAATCGATTACACATCTTCTTTTTTAACAAAAGATGAAAGCGCTATTTTATTTATATGTGGAATCGTTCACACAATTTGAGGAGGGGTTACAATTGTCCAGTAATGAAGAGATTGCGAAACAGGTCATTGAAGCGGTTGGAGGAGAAGAAAACATCCAGTCGATCGCTCACTGCGCCACGCGTCTGCGGGTTATGGTACATGATCATGAGAAAGTCGACGTTGACGGTGTGGAAGATATAGATAAAGTGAAAGGTGCTTTTTACAACTCGGGGCAGTACCAGATTATATTTGGCACGGGTACGGTGAACAGAATTTATGAAGAAGTGACGAATCAGGGGATAACCGGAACGACCAAGTCCGAGATGAAAGAAGAAAGTAAACAGCAAGGGAATCGATTCCAGAGAGCGATTCGTACTTTCGGTGACGTTTTCGTACCGATCATTCCCGTTCTGGTTGCTACAGGACTCTTCATGGGAGTCCGGGGTCTGGTAACACAGGAGCAGATACTCGCTCTTTTCGGTATGGCCCCGGAAGATATCTCGGAAAACTTTATTTTATTCACCCAGGTACTAACGGATACCGCTTTCGTATTTCTGCCTGCCCTTGTGGCATGGTCGACGTTCCGGGTGTTCGGAGGAACGCCGGTGCTCGGGCTGGTGCTCGGGCTGATGCTCGTCTCCCCGTCGCTTCCGAACGCGTGGGAAGTGGCCGACGGTACGGCTGAACCTCTGCAGTTTTTAGGCTTTATTCCCGTAATCGGGTATCAGGGTTCTGTCCTGCCCGCTTTTTTCGCAGGGATTGTGGGTGCGAAAGTGGAGAAGTTTTTCCGGAAACGCGTCCCGGAAGCGCTCGATTTAATCGTAACTCCGTTTCTGGTTCTGCTCATTATGATTACGCTGTCCCTGTTTGCGCTGGGTCCGGTGCTTCATATAGTGGAAGGCTGGATTTTCGACGGGACGAGAACGCTGCTTGAACTTCCGTTCGGTCTGAGCGGACTGATCATCGGTTTCTTTAACCAGATTATAGTCATAACCGGCGTACACCACATCTTCAATTTCCTTGAAATTCAACTGCTGGAGAATCTCGGATACAATCCGTTTAACCCTATTGTAACGGCAGCTATGGCCGCTCAGGGGGGCGCAGCACTTGCAGTAGGTGTGAAAACGAAGAAAGCTAAGATGAAAGCTCTTGCTTACCCGTCCACCCTTTCCGCTTTTCTCGGAATTACCGAACCGGCGATTTTCGGTGTAAACCTCCGCTACGGTAAGCCGTTCATTATGGGATTGATTGGAGGAGGTGCCGGCGGATTCCTGGCTTCGATTCTCGGCCTTAAAGCCACCGGAATGGCAATCACCGTTATACCCGGGGCGCTGCTGTATCTGAACGAACAGATTATCTGGTACATCGTAGTGAACCTGGTCGGTATCATCGTAGCCTTCGTCCTCACTTATTTGTTCGGTTTCGATGAGAAAATGGAAGAGAATATGTAAGAGGAAAGCCGGGTACCTCCGGCTTTCTTTCTTGTGATAAGATTTTAAGGAACGGGGGAGAATTCATGACGGAGACTGTAATGAAAAATGAAGCAACTGAAGAGATAGCCAGGTGGGGCAATACGGTGAAGCAGGACCCTTACTACCCTGCCTACCATATAGCGCCACCGGTCGGTCTGCTTAACGATCCGAATGGCTTCATCCACTGGAACGGGACGTATCATCTATTCTATCAGTGGATGCCTTTTCATACCGGGCACGGGGCCAAGTTCTGGGCGCATCTTACTTCCGGAAACCTGGTGGACTGGGAATTTCACGGCCCTGCGCTTGCACCGGACCGGTGGTATGACAGATCCGGATGCTATTCGGGGAGTGCTGTCGAAAAAGACGGGGAGCTCATCCTGTTTTATACGGGCAATGTCAAAAACGGGGAGGGCGAACGGGAGAGTTATCAGTGTAAAGTCCGTTCTCCGGACGGCGTCACGTTCGAAAAGCTTGGGGTAAGTATTGAACTTCCGAAAGGTTTCACCCCTCACTTCCGCGATCCGAAAGTATGGAAAACAGGCGACAGCTGGTATATGGTAATAGGAGCTCAGACCGAGGATAAGGAAGGGTGTGTCGTCCTCTACGACTCCCCGGATCTTGAGTCGTGGCAGTACAAAGGGATACTCGCATCCGGACTCGGGTATATGTGGGAATGCCCGGACTTTTTCCGGCTCGAAGGAGATGTGCTGTTATTTTCTCCGCAGGGGCTGGAGGAGCAGGGTATGGACTACAGAAACATGTATCAGTCCGGCTACATCATCGGGGATTTTGAAGACGGGTTCCGCACGGAGGACTTCCGGGAGCTGGACCACGGCTTCGAGTTCTATGCTCCGCAGACGATGGAGGATGATGCCGGACGCAGAATAATAATCGGCTGGATGGGCATGCCGGATGGCGGAGAGGAATACTTCCCTACCCACGACTATCACTGGATTCACCAGATGACGCTGCCCCGGGAACTTTCGCAGAAGGGAGATACGATCGTCCAGAAACCTCTCGTGGAAATGGAAGAACTGCGCATGCGGAAAGTAGTTGAGGAGTCACAGGAAAAATGGGAAGGGAAGATTCCTGCGAGCAGCGAGATTCTGCTTCAGGATATAGACGGAGACGTGGACATAGAACTGTTCCGTTATATATCTCTTCGTTGCAGCAAAGGAAAAGCGATATTGACGAGACCTGCGATGGACGGTTCGGGGGAAGAGTGGAGAGCGACAGTGCTCGACTCCCCTCTTACGGAAATGCGGTTATTCGTCGATCACTCTTCAATTGAAATTTTTATAAACGGAGGAGAGACTGTATTCTCCTCGAGGATATTCCCGGAAAAAGAAGAAACTTCCGGTATAATAAATGGGGATCTTTCCCTTACTGTATGGGAACTTCGCAGACAGACAGGAGGTAAAACTGTATGAATCTCGGAGCAATTGAAGCCGGAGGAACAAAATTCGTACTGGCAGTAGGTAACGAAGAGGGAGAGATTCTGGAAAAAAAGGTCATTCCTACAGAACATCCTTCCATCACTATGCCCGCAGTCATCGATTTTTTCAGAGGGAAAGATATTGAAAGGCTCGGAGTCGGGAGTTTCGGACCTATTGATGTGAACGCGGACAGTGCCTTCTACGGCCAGTTGCAGAAAACGCCGAAGACGGAGTGGGTGGATTATCCGCTCGGCAAAGAGCTGCAGGACCACCTCCTCATTCCGGTCATCATTGATACGGATGTAAATGTGGCAGCGATGTCGGAAGCTAAGTGGGGGGCCGCTAAAGACGTGGACTCCTGTCTCTACATTACGGTAGGTACAGGAATCGGAGCCGGAGCCTATATAAAGGGTGAGACGCTGAGAGGATTATCTCACCCGGAAATGGGACACATACCCGTGCGCCGTCATTCGGATGATGATTATGCAGGAGGCTGTCCGTATCACGGAGACTGCCTGGAAGGTATGGCTGCAGGACCTCATATCGAAAAAAGGTGGGGCCGCCCCGCAGAAGAGCTGGTGGACCGGAAAGAGGTATGGGAGATGGAAGCTTATTATCTCGCCCAGGCTCTCGTCAACTATATATACATCGTCTCTCCTGAGAGAATCATTTTGGGCGGGGGAGTCATGAAACAGAAACAGCTGTTTCCGATGATCCGAACGATGGTACTGGAACTTTTGAACGGGTACGTAAGCTCTCCGTACCTGACCGAAGATACTATCGACAAATACATCGTATCCCCCGGTCTGACTGATGAAGCGGGAGTAAAAGGGGCACTTTATCTGGCCATGGGAAGCCGGATGTGAGAAAATTTCAGTGAAGGTCCTATCACCGATTGTTCAGGAGGGATGTTTCGATGAAGATAGAGGTCGTTAAAGGAGATATAGCGGACCAGTCCGACATGGAAGCAGTAGTGAACGCGGCGAATAAAGAACTGCGGTCAGGGGGCGGCGTCGCGGGAGCTCTTCACAAAAAAGCGGGACCCGGGCTTCAAAAGGCCGGAGAGCGGTATGCACCCCTGCAGCCGGGAGAAGCCGTCGTCACGGAAGGATTCGGCCTTCCGAACGATTTCGTGATCCATACGCTCGGTCCGGTATACGGAACGGATGAGCCGGCGGAGGAGCTTCTTGGAAGCTGTTACGGAGAATCACTGGAGAGGGCACGGGAACATAAGATAACCAGTGTCGCTTTTCCGCTGATTTCGACCGGTGCTTTTGGCTACCCTCTGGAAGCTGGTATCGATACGGCACTCGAAGTCGTCGAATCCTACTTCCCGCGTCCGGGTAGCCTGCAGATCGTCCGGTTCGTTCTTTTCTCCGATGAACAGTATGAAACATTCAAACGGAAATACGAAAGCCGCTCATAGGTACTGACTCCCGGAAGTTAGAATAAAAAATCTAACTTCCGGGGTGCATTACCATAGATGAGGGGCTTTTTGTATACCATTTTTCTCCACGATAATTCACTTCTCATTTATCAGAAAATGTTGCATAATGAGTAGTGTTATAACAAAAATCGGGGAGGGGTACTGGTGGAAAAGCACGACGAAAGATTCAAGGTGGCTAACCGGGAGGCTCTGATCGGCGTAGGTCTGGCACTCATCAATTTTCTATGGTGGTTCGGTTTTGCGTATGGCCTCGGCAGTAAGCCTCCGGAGGAATACAGTTACATATTCGGTCTTCCCGCCTGGTTTTTCATGAGCTGTGTAGGCGGTTTTATCCTTATGTCGGTGCTGGTCATCTTTGTAGTGAACGTATATTTCACGGACGTACCTCTTGAAGCGAAGGATGAGGATACAGAATGAACTGGGCGGTAATCATACCATTACTTCTATTTATTATACTTATTTTTATTATCGGATTCTGGGCGAACCGGTCCATCCGTCTCTCTAAAAAGGATTTCATGCAGGAGTATTTTTTAGGAGGACGGGAACTGGGCGGTTTTATCCTTGCCATGACAATGATGGCTACATACGGAAGTGCGAGCAGTTTCATAGGTGGCCCGGGGGTAGCTTACACCGAGGGCCTCGCCTGGGTACTGCTTGCGATGACTCAGGTCGTGACCGGGTACTTCGTACTTATGGTACTCGGGAAGAAGTTTGCGATTAAGGCGAGGGAGTATAAAGCCGTAACTCTCACCGATTATTTACGGACGCGGTATCAGAGCCACGTGGTAGCCCTGCTCGCCGCAGTCAGTATCATTATTTTTCTATTCTCTGCAATGGCAGCCCAGTGGGTAGGCGGAGCAAGACTCATCGAGACGGTGACGGGTATCCCTTACACATCGGCCCTGTTTATTTTTGCTGCCTCCGTCCTTATTTATGTCATTATCGGAGGCTTCCGCGCTGTCGCTCTGACAGACGCTGTGCAGGGGAGTGTGATGTTTGTCGGTACGCTCATCCTGCTGATAGCCACCGTGATTGCAGGAGGAGGCGTCGAGGAAATTATGCAGGGACTGACCCGGGAAAACCCGAACCTGATTACACCGTTCGGGGCAGATCTCACTCTTACACCAGCCTATGTATCCTCTTTCTGGATTCTGGTAGGGGTGGCGGTTGTCGGGCTTCCTCAGGTGACGCTCCGGGCCATGTCCTACAAAAGCTCCAAAGCGATGCACAGAGCTATCATCATCGGTACCGTCGTGGTCGGTTTCGTGATGCTCAATATGCACCTGATCGGTGTATTCGCGCGTCCCATCCTTCCGGGTATCGAAGTAGGGGATAAAGTTATGCCTCTTATCGCTCTTGAAGTGCTGCCGGGCTGGGTGGCTGGCCTCGTCCTCGCCGCTCCGATGGCCGCTATTATGTCCACCGTCGATTCCCTGCTGCTTCTTGTAAGTTCCGCATTCGTTAAAGATATATATGTAACGTATCTGAAACCGGATGCGAGCGAGCGCCGGGTGAAAGGGATGAGTTTCGGGGTGACGGGAGTGCTCGGCATATTCGTGTTTCTCATGGCCCTTCAGCCGCCGGATCTTCTCATCTGGCTGAACCTGTTCGCTTTCGGGGGGCTTGAAGCCACTTTCATCTGGCCGGTGGTACTTGGTCTGTACTGGCAGAAAGGGAACAAGTACGGCGCAATCTCTTCGATGCTGACAGGGATTCTGTCCTATGTAATTGTCGATCAGTTCTTCAACCAGCCGCTCGGAGTCCATAGTGTCGTTCTTCCTGTACTGTTTTCTTTCATAGTATACGTACTGGTCAGTGCCGGTACGACACAGAACTACACCGCCCCTGTGACAAATCCGACGAGATAATCATCCTCCGGCATTTATGCCGGGGGAATTTTTTTGAAAAACGTTTGAATCGGGCAATCCCGTACGTATAAACAATCGATAAATGAAATATACCTCCCCTGTTTTTGAAATTTGTACACGTGATACACCGGGACCTCGCTGTTATGGTCTTTTGCCACACATTACAGGAAGAAGTAGGATACATAGTGAGAGGAGGGGGGAAGCACTTGCATATCGAGCAGGAGCAGTGGTATACACTTACAAGATCATGTCATCACTGTAATACGGAAGAACTCGAAGATTATATGTTTTTTGTAAAGGACGGGGTCCGTGACGGCACTATCCTTTGTCAGGACTGCTATTATTTTTATCTGGAAATAAGCGGAAAGAACGAATAATCCGGTGTCAGGAGAAAGCGCATATGGATACTGAGGAGTAAAAGGTATGAGGGAAAGGAAAAGGCGAGCGTCTTGGGGGAGACGCTCGCCTTTTATTTATGAATAAAATCAGTCACAACCGTCTTCACTGCAGGTGCTGCCCTGCTTTGAATTGAGGCTGGTAAAGGCGGGAGTGCCGCGTTCTTCCTCCCACACCTGTTTCAGTGCATCTTCGAACGTTTCTTTCGGCTGAGCTCCGGATACCGCATATTTACGATTGATGACGAAGAAAGGAACGCCCTGGACACCAAGCTGATAGGCTTCACGCTCTTCCTCACGGACACTCTCTTCATAGTCATCCCCGTTCAGAATCTGTTCCACTTCTCCGGCAGGAAGTCCTGCCTCCACGGCCAGGTTGTACACGGTCTCGGAATCCCCGATATTTTTCCCTTCTGTAAGAGCGGCACTCAGAAAACGTTCGGTTACTGCATGACTTTTTCCCTGCTCTTCAGCGAATTTGGCTATACGATGAGCTTCGAACGTATTAGCAGGAATCATCTGATCGAACCGGAAATCGAGACCGACTGCTTTCGCCTGCTCTTCCATGGAAGAAGTCATTTCTTTCGTCTGTTCAAGCGACTGATTATATCTTTTTGCCAGTTTTTCGTGCATCACCGGTGTCGTCTCCGTTTTCGCATCCGGGTCCAGCTCAAAACTTTTGTATTGTATATCCACTTCGGCATCATCCGGAAGCGATTCTAAAGCCTCTTCCAGGCGACGCTTTCCGATGTAACAGAAAGGACACACGAAATCGGACCATATTTCTATTTTCATATTATCCACCTCAATTAATTGCATGATATCTTTCATTTTAAGATGCCGGATTAAAAAAATCCATTAATCTGATTACACGGAAGGGAAGTCCGTTTCGATTGTAAGGACAAAAGGGGGAATGATGTATGATAGTCAGTAAAAATGAGCTGGTAAGACGGAGTGTGAGGAACATGGGCAATGTCGATCATCGGATTGCCGTCTTTGGAAAGAAAATCATAGCCGCTGCGTACGATGAGGGTATTTGTGCTCAAATAACAGAAGGCCACCGTTCGTACCGGAGACAGGCGGAATTGTATGGTCAGGGACGTTCCTGGTATAGGTGGGACGGGCGGAATTACGGGAGCCGGGGAAGTATCGTCACACACGCAAGGCCCGGGCAGAGCATCCATAATTACGGACTTGCTATCGATTTCTGTCTGGTAGACAAAAGCGGACAACAGGCAATTTGGAGGGTGGATGAAAGCTGGAGGAGAGTGGCATCTATATCAAAAGACCTGGGCTTTACGTGGGGTGGAAATTGGAGAACCTTCAAGGACTATCCTCACCTGGAATGGACGCACGGGATGACGTGGAAGGATCTGGCTTCAGGACGGGGGCCTTTCGATTACCCGGGATTTCTGATCCGGAGGGGAAGCCGGGGCCGGAGAGTAAAACAGGTTCAGCTAGAACTCGGAACTGCGGCAGACGGCATTTTCGGACCTCTTACGGAGAAAGCGGCAGTTACATTTCAACAGAAAAACAACATTCAGGTTGATGGTATTATCGGACCACAAACGTGGAATAAATTTTACAATTGATCAGTTCATTCAGTTGTACGATTACAAATAATCAGTTTACAATTATTTATCAAAAAGTATACACAATATTACAGGACATCCTTTATAATAAGAATGCGTTTACATTTTTCACAAGGAGGAGACGCATTTGAATTATGTAAAAAGGTTGGCTCTCGGAATTGGAGCAGCAGCTATGGTTTTATCCCCCTACGCAAGCGTGGGGAAGGTTAATGCTGAAGAGACATCGGACTTATTGTTTTCTGAATATGTGGAAGGGAGCAGTTACAACAAGGCTCTCGAAATTTATAACGGGACAGGGGGACCGATCGACCTCTCTGATTACACAGTAGAGCTTTATTCGAACGGAAGTTCAAGTGCTTCGAGTGAATTGAAACTGGAAGGTACGCTTTCATCCGGAGATGTACACGTCATCGCGCATACGAGTGCCGGAGAGGAAGTGCTGGCTGAAGCGGATACGACAAACGGCGGAGTAACGAATTTTAACGGAAATGACCCGGTAGTTCTGAAGAAGAGCGGAAGTGTCGTCGATTCAATCGGGCAGACGGGAACGGATGCGGAGTTCGGTAAGGACGTGACTCTCGTCAGAAAGGAAAGTGTGACTGCCGGGGATACTGTTCCTGATGATGCGTTCAACGCATCCGGCGAATGGAATGCTTTCAGTAAAGATACGTTTGAACATCTCGGAAGCTACGAAGTGAAGCAGGAAGAGGCTGTCGAAAAAATCAGTGTCGCTGATGCGAGAGCAGCTTCCGAAGGAGAGACGGTACGTATTGAAGGTACGGTCACTGCTTCATTCACGGCAGGAGGACAGACGAATCTGTACGTCCAGGATGGAACAGGAGGCGTAATCCTGCGCGGCCCTTCCCTGAACGTTGAGCTCGGCACGAGTGTGGAAGCACAGGGAACACTTGCAGATTATTACGGCATGGCACAGATCGAAACGACGACGTCCATGCTTGAAGAAACCGGAACTCCCGGGGTGCCTGATGCTCAAACCGTCAGCAGCTCCGACATGAACGAAGATGTGGAAGGGGAACTCGTCCTGGCGGAAAACGTCACTGTTGAAAGCGTAAGCAGTGAAGGGGATTACACGCTGACGGATAACGAAGGTACTCTTTATTCCACTCCGAAAGAACAGGGACTCCTCCAGGTAGGTGATACATATGAACAGCTTACCGGCGTAGTCGACTACAGTTACGGAGAGTACAGAATAGTACCGAGAAATAAACGGGATGTCGTCACCGAAGTTTTTGCGGTTCAGGCTTCTGAAACTTCAGGTGACATTGTGGAAGGCAAAGAAGTGGAGCTGTACACGGCTGCCGAAAATTCGGAAATACGCTACACCACAGACGGTTCAGCTGCAGGATCTGACAGTACCCTGTACACGAAGCCTGTCGTGATAAATGAAGATACGACGTTGAAAGCGGTCGTAGTGAAAGAGGACGGTACCGTAAGTGATGAGAAAACATTCACCTACAGCGTCCTGCCGGCAGCCGACGACGTGGAGATTCATGATTTGCAGGGGGCCGGTCACACATCCCCGTATGAAGGGGCGGCAGTCAAAGGAGTAACGGGTGTTGTTACAAAACTTGATGGTTCCAATGGTTTCTATATGCAGTCCATGAATCCGGATGACGATATAAGCACTTCGGAAGGTATCTATGTTTATAAATCCGGCCACAGTGTGGAAGTCGGAGACGAACTGAAGGTTGACGGTAAAGTTACAGAGTGGAGAGAAGACGGCTACAGTGATGCCAACGATCTTCTTACGACCCAGATTTCTGCCGAAAAAATCGCGAAGGAGGCGTCCGGTTCCGAACTTCCGGATACGACAGTGATCGGGGAGGATCGTAAGCAGCCTACGGAGACGGTAGAAGATGACGGAATGACTTCTTTTGATCCGAAGACAGACGGTCTTGATTTCTATGAAAGTCTGGAAGGAATGCTTATTGAACTTCCGGACGCCACTGTCACCGGACCTGTGAAGTATGATGAACTTCCGGTGTACGTGGAAACGAGTGAAGATCAGACGTTTACGGATGTGGACGGACTACGTCTTACCGAAGAAGACATCAACCCTGAAAGAATGCTGATCGATGTAGACGGAAAAGGAATTCAGGCTAAAACCGGAGATTATTTCCAAGGCCCGATTACAGGCGTTGTGAATTACGATTACAGTAATTACAAAATACGCCCTGCCGGAGAATTTCCTGCTCTGTCTGACGGAGGAGCCGAAGAGGAATTCGGTACGATCAAAGGTTCGGAGTCCGAATTGTCAGTAGCTACGTACAACATGGAAAACTTCTCTCCGGAAACGAGTCCTGAGAAAACGGCAAGAATCGCTGAACAGATGGTGGAAAACATGAACGCACCCGATATCGTCGGGCTTGTCGAAGTGCAGGACAACAGTGGCAATGAAGACGACGGTACGGTGGACGGCAGCGAAAGCTATGAGACGTTGATAGCTGCCATAGAAGAAGCGGGCGGCCCGACTTATAACTATGCGGAAGTCGTTCCTGAAGACGGTCAGGACGGAGGTATTCCCGGTGGTAACATCCGCGTGGGAGTCATCTATAATCCGGATCGCGTATCGATGACGGAGAAACCTTCCGGAGACGCAACAACAGCGGTGGAGGTTACAGAAGACGGGCTTTCCCATAACCCTGCACGTATCGCTCCGCAGAACGAAGCGTGGAACGAATCACGGAAGCCGGTGGCTGCAGAATTCGAATTCAACGGCGAAAAAGTGATCGTCGTAACCAACCACTTCAACTCCAAAGGAGGAGATGGAGCGCCGTTCGGTTCGGAACATCCGTATGAGCTTGGAAGTGAGGAGCAGCGAATGAAGCAGGCTGCTGTGATCCGTGAATTCACGGAGAAAGCCGAAGCGGAAATGGACGATGCAAACGTTGTGATCATGGGGGATCTGAACGACTTCGAATTCTCCAATCCACTGGAGGAACTTGAGGGGGATGTATTGAACAACCTCATCGAAGACGTGGACCCTGAAGATCGCTACACGTACAACTATCAGGGGAACTCTCAGGTGCTCGATCATATACTTGCTACAGATGATTTATATGACGACTCCGAAATAGAAACCATTAATGTAAACTCGAACTTCGGTGTGGAAGACGGCCGAGCGAGTGACCATGATCCTGTGCTGGCCTCCTTCGAGATCGAACAGGAAAATAGTCATCCCGGCAAAGGGAACGGGCACGGAAAAGACAAAGACCATCCTGTATTCGATGAACATCCGGGCAAAGGAAATGGAAAAGGAAAAGATAAAGATAAAGATAAAGGTAAAGAACACCCGGTATTTGATGAACATCCGGGCAAAGGGAAAGACAAGGGTGAAGATCATCCGGGTAAAGGGAACGGGAAACACAAAAATAAAAAGCTGGACCTTGAGCTGATGCATACGAACGACACGCACGGCCATATAGGTAACATTGCAATAACGAAAACTGCAGTGGACAACTACAGAGAAAAATATCCGGAGGCTCTGCTCTTAAGCGGAGGAGATATTTTCTCCGGAACGCTGTATTTCCAGGAATTCCTGGGGCAGGCCGATCTGAAGTTCATGAATATGCTTGAGTATGACGCCATGAGTTTCGGTAACCATGAGTTTGATTTAGGTGACGGTGAAAATGGACATAAAGCTCTTCAGGAATTCATCGAAGGGGCAGACTTTCCATTTGTAGCTTCCAACGTGGATTTCTCGGCTGACCCGCTTTTCGATGAAGTGGACGAGACGGGAACGGTAACGGCCGAAGCTGAGGACGGGGAAATCTACAGCGGCATCACGAAAGAAGTTAAGGGCGAAAAAGTAGGCATTTTCGGTCTGACGACAGAAGAAACGAAAGATATTTCAAGTCCAAAAGACATTACTTTCTCCAACTATATTGAAGAAGCGGAAGCTATGGTGGAAGCTTTCGAAGACAGAGGCGTGAACAAAATAATCGCCCTCACTCACCTCGGTCTGGACGACACGGCGAAATATGATAACGATCTGATTCTTGCCGAAGAAGTGGACGGAATCGACGTAATTGTAGGAGGACATACGCATACGGAAATCACCGAGCCCCGTATTGTGGAAGATAAAGAGCCTACTGTCATCGTTCAGGCAGGAGAGTATAACAACAATCTCGGTACTCTTGAAGTTGAGTTCAACAAAAAAGGAGTCATCACCGGCTACGAGGGAGAACTCGTACCTCTTGAGGGTCTTGAAGAAGACGAAGAATTTGCCGAAGAACTGAAACCGTATACTGAGCAGATTGAAGCGATCCAGAAGGAAGAGATCGGCGTCACTGCCGAAATACCGTTGAACGGCGTCCGGGAAGACGTACGTACGAAGGAAACGAATCTCGGAAATCTGATCTCTGACGGTATGCTGTGGAAAGCGAAACAGATCAATCCCGAAACGCAGATTGCCGTATCCAACGGAGGAGGCATCCGCGCTTCCATCGATGAAGGTCCGATTACGCTCGGAGAAGTGCTGACGGTGATGCCTTTCGGTAACTCCCTCGGAATTATGAATATCCAGGGAGACGAATTCAGGGCTGCACTCGAACACAGCGTATCGACCGCCCCGAATCCGGGAGGGCAGTTCCTGCAGGTGTCAGGGATGAAGTTTGAGTATGACAGTACTAAACCTGTCGGAGAACGTGTAGTCAAAGCTGAAGTACTTCAGGATGACGGCACCTATGCTCCTCTTCAGGATAGCGAAATGTACTACGTCGCAAGTAACCTCTTCACGATTAAGGGAGGAGACGGTTACGGTATGTTTGAAACGGTATACAACGATCAAAGGGTAAGCGAGCCAGGCTTCGTGGATTACGACGTGTTCACACAGTATCTGCAGAGTCAGGGGAGCAGCGTTTCTCCCGAGACTGAAGGACGGATCGTGGATATCGGTAAGTAAAAGAGATGGAGAGTGACTTCCGGCATAGCCGGGAGTCACTTTTTTTTGTTAAAATATTGACATTTATGTGAACATCTAGTTAAATAATAGTTGGAATATTTAATGAATTTAGAAATTTCTGTTTTATTAAAATTACATAAGGAGGCGGGTCATGGTATTAGTTGCGGGGTTTGTGCTGCTTACGATCGTAAGCGTAGTACTCGGTCTTAAAAAAGGGAAGGCGCTTTATCTTACTTTTCCTTTTGTCGCTTTAGCGGGATTCGTGCTGATCAAAATCGCTATGGTTCCGCTCCCATTCTGGGAAACGGTCTCATTCATTTTCGATCTGAGAGATTAAAAGGGAGGGAAGTTATTTGAAGAAGATAGACAAGAAGACGGCCGACGCTTATTTTCGTACGCGGACTACACTGATCGTCATTTATCTTATTATAGGTTTCTGTGTCTCCTACGGAGTGGTGCTATTCGCAGAACCTTTATCGTCCATTACTTTCCTGAACATGCCGCTTCACTATTATATGGGGGCTCAGGGTGCCGTTTTGACGTTTATATTCCTGCTTTTTGTGAATGCAATTGTAAGCGATTTCGTAGACAGGAAATTCGGCCTGCTGGATCTGGATAAAGAAGAGGAAAACGAAAGCGGAAAAGCGGTCAATAAATAAGGGAGGGAAGGTATGGAAACTCAATTTTTAGTATCACTTACACTAATACTGGCAACATTTGCATTATACATAGGCATTGCAGTATTCAACACAGCAAAGAAGACGTCGGATTTTTATGTGGCGGACCGCGGGGTGCCCCCGGTGTTCAACGGGATGGCTATCGGAGCCGACTGGATGAGTGCGGCGTCGTTTATAGGTATGGCGGGTACCGTCATGCTGCTCGGCTACGATGGTCTGGCGTACATAATGGGATGGACGGGAGGGTACCTGCTGCTTACGTTTCTTCTCGCTCCTCAGCTCCGGAAATACGGAAGATATACGGTGCCGGAATTTATCGGGGACCGATACAAGAATGATACTGCACGGCTGATTGCAGCAGCAGCTACGATTATAATAAGTTTCACATACTCCGTCGGACAGCTCGCAGGCTCCGGTGTAGTAATCGGAAGGCTTCTGGAAGTGAACACGGCTGTCGGTACACTCGTCGGTGTGGTCCTTATCGCTTTTTATTCCGCCTTAGGAGGGATGAAAGGAATTACGTGGACGCAGGTGGCCCAGTACGTCGTTCTGATTGCCGCCTACGTCATACCGGTCGTATTTATGGCGCTCCAGCTGACTAACAATCCGCTTCCATGGATTTCCTACGGGGAAGTCGTTTCGGAGTTTACCACACTGGATCAGGAACTCGGTATCACCGAATATCTCGTACCTTTCACGGAAGGGACGAAATGGCAGTTCATCGCTCTCATGTTTACACTTATGGCCGGCACAGCGGGTCTCCCACACGTAATCACACGGTTCTTTACGGTAGCCACTATGAAAGCGGCCAGGTGGAGCGGTGCGTGGGCGCTCGTGTTCATCGGACTTCTTTACCTGTCCGCACCTGCCTACGCTGCCTTTTCCCGGTTCATTCTCATGACCCAGGTAGCCGGTTCACAAATCGATAATCTTCCTGCATGGACGCAGTCCTGGGTCGATACAGGACAGCTGTCGGTGGCCGATACGAGCGGGGATGGCACGCTTCAGTGGTCCGAGCTTGTCATCAGCGGAGACATCGTCGTGATGGCAACTCCGGAAATTGCGAACCTCGGCATATTCGTAATCGGGCTGATGGCAGCCGGAGCTATGGCTGCGGCACTGTCGACGGCCGGCGGACTGATGATTACGATATCGGCCGCACTCTCCCACGATATTTACTATCGTTCCATTAACCCGAAAGCGACAGATAGAAAGAGACTGGCAGTAGGACGCTGGTCCATCGTAATAGCGACAGTAGTAGCGGGACTGATTGCTCTGAATCCGCCGGGAGCTATTACCCAAATCGTAGCCTGGGCTTTTGCACTTGCCTCGGGAACCTTTTTCCCGGCCCTCGTTCTCGGAGTATGGTGGCGGCGGGCGAACGGCCCCGGAGTTGTTGCCGGGCTTCTCGTAGGTCTGACGGTGACGCTCACGTACATTTTCCTCGCTAAATTCGGAGGAATCACCCTGCTCGGCATCATCGACACAGGTGCAGGTATTTTCGGAGCTGCTGCCGGCTTCCTTACGAATATCATAGTATCCCTGTCGACGAAACCGCCGACTCAACAGACGGTGGAAGAAGTGACCGATCTCCGCTATCCGGAACAGCTTAAATATGAAAACGGAGAAGTATGGGTGAAGGAAAAAGCTGAATAGTGAAGGAGTCCCGTCCGATGCCAGCGTCAGACGGGACTTTTCTTATTCCTGTACCGCCGCGCCCGCCTTTTCCCGGGAAATAAAAAAATGCAGAGGATCTGTGCTCCTCTGCAGACTTTCGGCGTCCGGAAATCATTCTTCCGGATCTTTCTTTTTCTCTTTTACATAAAGATAGACGTTCAGAAGTATAAAAGCGATAGCTATAATCCCGCCTACAGTCGTAAGTTTCAAAAGGTCGGTAAATAGCCCGACCAGAAAGTAAACGAGAAAAAACAGTGCGAAACCTAAATAATACAAGACAATCCTTCCCCTTCTATAACGGATACATATAAAAGCGATAGACCGTGAATTCTTCTCCCTGCATAATATCATAAGCTTCTATATTTATCGACGAAAAAGTGAGACCGTCTTCCTGTTCGAATGCAAGCGTCATCAAATAATCCTTATCTTCAATAAGAGGGATGGGCTGAGGGTTGACGATTTCAATCACCCATTCGTAGGCGAATCTTTCTATGAAAGCATGTGTGAATTCGGTGCGCGTTCCATCGAACCACAAATTGACGATGGATACTAAATCGCGTTTTGATTGCATATGCTTTTCTCCTTCGATGTTGGTAGTATTAGTTTCCCTTAATCGGTGGAGAATGAAACATAAGAGGATAGTTTTTGACGAAGTTTTTTTCGTTCGCGGAGAACAGTGGATTTGGAGATGGCCAGCAGCGAAGCGATATCTTCCGTTGTGTAGCCTTCCATGGAGTAGGTGAAAATCTTTTCTTCTCTGTCATTGAAACCGGGATGGATGAAATAGTGGTCGATGTGGACGGAGGGGAGCCGTGGAGGTGTCGCCGTCAGAATCTCTTTGCGTCGTTTCGATTTGCGGAGAGCGGACTGGTAGTGGAATTTCAATTCCTGGTAGTAGTAAGTGGAGAATTTCGACCGGGAAGGGTTATAGTTACCGACGCATCTGTGGTAAACGAAGTAGGCATCCTGCCGTTCATCTTCATACGGCGGCGGCACGCGGAGGAGATGGAGCACATCCGTGATCATCGGATAATAGTCGGGGAACGGTTTTATATTCATAGTTCCCTCCTTTCATACCTATTATCTCCGTTTGCGGAAGGAAAAAGAAGAGAAATTTGAAAATTACAGGAGAAAATTCAATTTTTGTAAAAAATAATGACACCAAAACGCATTCTTACCACGATTATAAAGTAAGTAAAGAATAAGGATGTGATCACGTGTCACCGGAATCATTCGAAAAAATTGTACAAGATCATGAAAAAAGAATCCATTATTTCATTCATCACCTCGGCATCAGAGACGACGAAGGAGATTTCTATCAGGAAGGTCTGATCGCTTTGTGGAATGCCTGTACGACATACGTTGCCGGAAGAAGCGATTTTTCTACATATGTGAACTGGAAAATAAAGAACGCCCTCATCGATCAGATCAGACAGAGACAGCGGCATGCCGAAAAGGAAGAGCACTATCGCCACATGACCGGAAGGCCGGAAACCGAATACGTCCCCCGCGAAATGTTCGATGAAGAACTGTGGAAGGGTATCAGGGGAATGCTGACAGAGAACGAATGGAAATGGGTCACCCAGTTCATCATAGAAGATAAAGCGGTAGCCCAAATCGCCGTTAAAGAAAATGTGAGCCGGGATGCCGTGAAGAACTGGGGGAGGCATGCCAGACGTAAGTTGAAACATTTCCCTTTACTCATGGATGAAAAATAACAAAAAAGAAGCCCCCGGGCTGGTCAAGCCTCGGAAACTTCCTGATGGGCATGCACTTCCACCCGTACTCCCTCTGTATCTGTCCGCAACGACTCAAAATGAAGATGGGGAAACACGGATCTCAATTCTTCCACCTCTTTTTCTTCCAGTTCCTCGAACAGACCGATCATCGTAGGCCCGGCCCCGCTCACGTAAGTTCCGGCACTTCCGGCGGTTTTCAAAGCTTTTGAAACCGGCGCGAAGTCAGGGAGGAGGGGGCTGCGGTACACCTGGTGAAAACGGTCCTTCTCCATCATCTCCCCGGCAAGTTTCCAGTCATGCTGAGCAAGGGCCGCAACGAGAACATTGCCGGTACTGCTTGCATATACAGCTTCTTTGTAAGAAAAGTGTTTCGGAAGAAGATCTCTCGCTTCTTCCGTTTTCAGATGAAAATCAGGGACGACGGTCAGCCACTGCAGAGATTGGACGCCGTTCGTCAGCTTTACATATTTTGGAACGTCATAGTCATAGTGGGCGATAACGATACCACCGCAGATGGCAGGGGCAACGTTATCGGGATGCCCTTCGATTTTACAAGCTACTACGACTTTCTCCTGCTCGCTTAAGTCCAGACCGAGCAGCTGATTGGCGAGTTCAATGCCTGCGACGACCGCCGTAGAGGAACTACCGAGTCCGCGGGAGACCGGTACCTCGTTCGAAGAGGTGACGACGCACGGGGTGAGTTCTTTCTGTCCATATTCCCGGGCTGTGAAACTGGCCGCCTGATACACAAGGTTATCTGTACCCGCCGGTATGAATGCCCGGTCCGCTTCCGGTACGATGAAGTGCCAGGCATCAGACGGTTCACAGTGGAAGGAGGCATACTTCGTGAGAGCGATACCGACAGAATCAAAACCGGGGCCGAGGTTCGCGGAAGTAGCCGGTACTGTTATAGTGAAATTATTCATGATGTCCTCCTTTCAAAGCTTCCCTGAACGCCTGCAGGTCATTTTCGATGACTTTCGGCTTCAGTTCGCTAGTATCAATCGCTGTATTAGGATCTTTCAGCCCGTTACCGGTTAACACGTGGACGACAGTGGAACCTTTATTTATCCTTCCCTGTTCCAGTTTTTTGATTGTGCCTGCCAGAGAGGCACAGGAAGCGGGTTCCGCAAAGATTCCTTCTTTCTGGGCAAGCATGTGATAAGCCTGCAATATTTCTTCATCCGTCACTTTGTCGATCTCCCCGTCCGATTCTTCAACGACGGTATTTGCAGGTCCCCAGCTGGCGGGGTTTCCGATCCGGATGGCGGTCGCCACTGTTTCCGGCTGTTCATAAATGCGGTCATCCGTAATCGCGGCAGCACCGCTCGCTTCAAATCCGAACATCTTCGGAAGGCCGGTAGCATGTTTTTCATTATACTGCTTGAAACCGCGCCAGTATGCTGTAATGTTTCCGGCGTTTCCTACAGGGATGGACAGGTAATCCGGAGCTTTTCCAAGTGCATCACACACTTCGAAAGCGGCCGTCTTCTGCCCTTCGATCCGGTTCGGATTCAGGGAGTTGACGAGTGTAATGCCGTCTTCTTTAGCCACTTCTTTTACGATTTCCAGCGCCTGATCGAAATTACCTCTGATGGAGAAAATCTCCGCCCCGTACATGACAGCCTGGGCGAGTTTCCCT
Source organism: Salimicrobium salexigens (assembly GCF_900156705.1). Lineage (NCBI taxonomy): Bacteria > Bacillati > Bacillota > Bacilli > Caryophanales > Bacillaceae > Salimicrobium > Salimicrobium salexigens. The sequence goes on from NZ_FTOK01000004.1 coordinate 69,764, forward strand.
TCCGCTATTTTTCCGTCCGGTATTACGACGATACAGCGCAGATTCGCCCGGGCCGCAAAAGCTGCAGCAGAAGCGGACGTGTTCCCGGTGGAGGCGCAGATGACGGCCTCGGAACCATCTTCGATCGCTTTAGCCATCGCCATTACCATACCCCGGTCTTTGAAAGAACCGGTAGGGTTGGCGCCTTCCACTTTTACGTAAGCATCAATATCAAGATCCCGGGAGAGATTCTCAAGCCGGATGAAAGGAGTGTCCCCTTCATTTAATGTAAGTGCCGGTGTAGCGTCGGTCACCGGCAGCGAATCTCTGTAATGGTGAAGTAAGCCATGCCACATCAGTCGTCTCCTCCTTCCACGCGAAATACACTGTCGACGGAACGGACGGAAGCGGCCTGTTCCAGTGCTTCCATCGCTTTTTCAAAAGCTTCTTCGTTCACGGAATGGGTGATCATCATCAGTTCGCGCTCTTCCCGGGAATCGGAAGGCTGCTGGATAATCTGGTCGAAAGAAATATCTTTGTCGGCAAAAATCCGGGTGATTTCCAGCAGAATACCCGGCTGATCGAGGACGTGCAGCCGTATATATTTCTTCGAGTACGTTTTCGCTTTCGGTTTCAGGAGCCGATCGTGCTGCGGGTGGACGTAGTTGTTTCCATTGGTGCCGAGCCGTATATTTTTCACGACGGCGATCAGATCGGAAACGATAGCTGTAGCCGTAGGCCCTTTACCTGCGCCCGGACCGTAAAACATCGTTTCGCCTACGGCATCTCCGTAGACGTACACCGCGTTATACTCGTCATTTACCGAAGAGAGCGGATGCACCTTCGGAAGCAGGGAAGGCTCGACGCTGAGCGTGATCCCTTTCTCATCGTGTTCTGCGATACCGATCAGTTTAATTGTGTACCCGAGCTTATCTGCGTAAGTGATGTCCGATGTGGACATACCGCGTATACCTTTCAGCTTGACGTCGCTCAGTCTCGTCGGCATGGAGAATCCGAGTATGGAAAGAATCGTCATCTTTCTCGCTGCATCCAGACCGTCCACATCCGCCGTCGGATCCGCTTCGGCGAAGCCGAGTTCCTGTGCTTCCTTCAGTACGTCATCAAAGTCGGAACCGTCCTGACTCATTTTTGTCAGAATATAGTTCGTCGTTCCGTTGACGATTCCCATCATTTTCCGGATGTTGTCTGAGGAGAGGCCGTCGACGATGGAGCGGATAATCGGAATACCGCCGGCTACGCTCGCTTCGTAATAAAGGTCCGTTCCGTTACGGACGGCCGCATCGAAAAGGATTTCCCCGTGTTCCGCAACGAGATCTTTGTTGGCGGAGACGATATGTTTTTTATTTTCAATCGCCTCGAGAAGTACGTTCAGCGTATGTTCCACGCCTCCCATAACTTCCACTATCACATCGATTTCAGGATCTTTCGTTATATCTTCGTAGTCCGTTGTGAGCTGAACGGCTTCGCCCGGAAGGTCTCTGGTTTTATGGATATCGTGGACGAGAGCCCTGGTGACTTTCACTTCACATCCCGTTTTATGTTTAATACTTTCCTTATTGGTGTGTAAAATTTCGATGACACCTGTGCCGACGGTGCCGAGGCCCAACAGGCCTACCTTTATTGTATCTTTCATATCATCACTCCCTGTCCACTTCTGGAATACATTAATGTTTATATAATGGACATTGTACATGAATAGAAAGAGGGCTACAAGATAAGTAATCTAAATATTTGCGCGGAAAACGCTTTCTTAGTTGAGAAAAATATGAATAATACGAAAAAAAGATTGTAAAAGGCATAATTACCTATATAATTGTTACAGGACGGTAAAAATGGTAATTCATTTTACACACACTCCCTGGCTCCGTTTATACCGCTCCGCAATTATATACAGGAGTTGAAGTGGATGAACTTGCGTGAATTTATCGATACTTGCGCCGTCTCTATTGACGTATTGATTTACAGGCTTGGTGTTCAGGGGCATTACGAAGTGTTTTTCAGTGAAGCGAAGAAAATAGCCGAACAGGAATATACGGAAAACCCCGGTATTGAAATGAACACACTGATGTCGAAAATACATACGCACTACCTGGAAATGCTAGATGCTTCTTTACAGAAGAGATGAAATTAGCCGGCGGATGCCGGCTTTTTTTGTTATAATGGAGGAAAATAAAGGTGGGATCAGATGTATAAAGAGCCGATAATGATTGCCCCTCTTTTCAAGGAAAGAATATGGGGAGGGACAAAGCTCAAAGATATGTACGGGTATGCTCTTCCATCCGAAAAAATCGGGGAATGCTGGGCGATTTCAGGGCATGAGAACGGGACAAACGAAATCAGGAACGGTCCGCTCGCGGGCACTACGCTTAAACAGGCGTGGGAGAATCACAGGGAACTGTTCGCCGGAGAAGAGGGAGAAGAGTTTCCGCTTCTTACAAAAATTCTCGATGCCAATGATAAGCTGTCCGTCCAGGTGCACCCGGACGATACATACGCTAAAGAAAAAGAGAATAAAACTTACGGAAAGACGGAATGTTGGTACGTCATCGATGCCGAGGAAGGTGCTCAGATCGTTTTTGGCCATCACGCGGATAACGAAGAGGAGTTTACGCAAAGGATAGAGAACGGGGAGTGGGAAGAATTGCTCCGGTACGTGAACGTACAGGCGGGTGATTTTTTCTACGTACCGAGCGGCACGATCCATGCTATCGGAGCAGGAGTGAGGATCCTCGAAACGCAGCAGAACTCGGATATCACGTACCGGGTGTACGACTACGACCGGAGAGATGGGGATGGGGAAAAGCGGGAGCTGCACCTGGAGAAATCCATCGAAGTTGCAAAGATTCCGCACGAAGACCCCGTCACGGAACGGACGGAGAGTATAGTGAAAGGGATGAAGCGGGAGCATTTGATCAGTGAACAGTATTTTTCCGTAGAACACTGGGACGTGCACGGCTCCACCGAAGAGATCGTGAACCCTTCCTATCTGCTGCTCAGTCTTCTGGACGGAGATATGCTAGTGCGGACCGAAGGAGAGTCGTACCCGGTACGAAAGGGAGACCACTTCATCATCCCGGCCACGGTCGATTCTTTTTCACTGGAAGGAACGGGAAAGCTTATCGTATCCCATTCCAACAAAGAAAAATCAGGAGGTTGATACAATGGACTGGAAGAAGGAACTGAACAGATGGAAAGAGGAAGAAAATATAGATGGATCGCTGAAAGAACAGCTGGAACTTCTCGATGAAGCCGAGCTGGAAGATGCATTCTACAAAGAGCTGGAGTTCGGTACCGGAGGGATGAGAGGGAAACTCGGTCCCGGCACGAACCGGATGAACGTTTATACGGTCCGGAAAGCGGCGAAAGGGCTGGCGGAATACGTAAAGAATAAAAAAGGTGACAGTATCGTCATCGCCTATGATTCCAGATACCTCTCCGAAACGTTTGCGGTGGAAACAGCACGGGTGGCCGGAGCTGAAGGTGTGAAAGCCTACGTCTTCTCCTCGCTCAGACCCACTCCCGAACTGTCTTTTGCCGTCCGTCATCTGGGAGCGGATGCAGGTGTTGTCATTACTGCGAGTCACAATCCTCCGGAGTATAACGGGTTCAAAGTATACAACGAAGACGGGGGACAGCTGCCACCGGCCGAGGCGGAGAAGATGATTACACTCGTTCAGAAGGTCGAGAACGAACTGGAAGTGGACACGGAAGAAGCGGGAACGCTCGAAGAAAAAGGTCTTCTCGCGTGGGTGGATACGGATGTGGATGAAGCTTACCTGGAAGCTGTGCAGGGCATCCGTCTGTCGGATGATATAGATAAAGATATGTCGATCATTTTCACACCGCTGCACGGTACTGCGCATCCTCTCGTTACGGACAGCCTGAAGCGGGCCGGATTTACGAACGTCAGTCTCGTGGAGGCTCAGGCGGAGCCGGACCCTGAATTTTCGACGGTGGCCTCCCCGAACCCGGAAGAAACCCAGGCTTTTACTCTCGCCATGGAAAAGGGCCAAAAGACAGGAGCGGAGCTGCTCATAGCTACGGACCCGGACGCGGATCGTGTGGGGCTGGCCGTGCCGGGAGAGGACGGAGAGTACCGTGTGCTGAACGGAAATCAGACGGGCGCTCTTATGCTCGACTACATTCTTTCACAGAACGAAGAGCTTCCGGATAATAAGATCATGATCAAAACGATCGTAACCTCCGAAATGGGAAGAGCTATCGCTTCGAAATACGGAGCCAGGACCCTCGATACACTTACGGGTTTCAAATTCATCGGTGAAAAAATCCGTGAATTTGAGGCCTCGGGAGAAGCGACGTTCGCATTCGGTTATGAAGAAAGTTACGGGTATCTCGTCAGCAGCTTCGTCAGGGACAAGGATGCCGTCCAGGCTTCCCTGATGGGAGCTGAGATGGCGGCTCACTGGAAAAAGAAAGGATACACCCTTCTCGAAGCGCTCGAGGAGCTTTATAAAGAACACGGCTATTATATAGAAGGAATGGACTCCCTCAAACTCGAAGGTCGCGCCGGTACGGAAAAAATTGCGAGAATCGTCGACAGTTTCCGGGAAACGGAGCTTAAAAAGGCGGGAGGTCTCGAGGTTCTGGCCACCGAAGACTACCAGTCGTCCGAACGTATTTTTGCGGATGGTACGAAAGAAACGATCCATCTCCCGAAATCGAACGTCGTGAAGTTTATTCTTGAAGAGGACAGCTGGTTCTGCCTTCGTCCTTCCGGCACGGAGCCGAAACTCAAATGCTACTACGGCGTGAAGTCCCGGGACCGGGAGGAAAGTGAGGAACTGCTTGAAGCATTGCGGGCGGAAGTTTCCGAAAAATGGCATGCAGTAAATTAAAACGCTTTCATTCATCTGGATTTTAAGGTAAAATGAGGTAATATACAGAAAATTCAGAATGAATGGGGTGGGAGTAATGATGCAACTTGAACATTTACAGCCTTATGCGATTATTGAAGACGGGCCGTTTCTTCGGATTATATTCGATCATTCCTATGTCACTCTGAATGTCGATGAAGAAACGTATCAGTTTATCCCCTCGGAGTCCTGTGAAATTTTCATCAACAAGGATCTGAATAAAGTGCACAACCTTTTCGACGTCTTCACTTTCGAAAGCGGCAAAGAAGTCCTTCACGTCACGGTCATCGATCTGATGCATATGAAGGAATTCCGGAGCGAACTTTACGGAATCATCCATTCCTTTTACGAAAAGCGTACGACGATTCCGGCAGCGGCAGTACAGGAAGTTCTACAGGAGCTGGAAAGGGAGAACATTCTCCGGCTCATCGACCGCGCAATAGACGAAGGGGAAGAGGCGGCTTTTGTGGAACTGACGAACAGATTATCGGAATATGAGGGGAAAGTGGAAGAATAGCGATGGCCTGTATGCATACAATCTCCGGGAGGCACTCTGAACCAGCAGGGTGTCTCTTTTTGTGTTTTTGTTCTTTTAAAAGAATGAAAGTAGTTTATAATGTAAAAGTTTATAAATGAACGCAAAGAAGAGAAATAATGAGTAAAACGTTTGAAAAATGGCGGAAACGACGGAATTCGACTCTTTCTATTTTCCTTCCGAGAGCATATACTGAAAATACAAATTCGTTATAAAGAACAATGTGAATGGAGGATGGAATATGTGACGACTATCGGGGAAAGGATTCGCGTGCTCAGACTCGGCAGAGGGCTTTCAGTGAGTGAACTGGCCAAACGTTCCGGGGTTTCGAAATCATATATCAGTAATATTGAACGCGGCGTGCAGAAGAACCCTTCCTATATCGTGATGAGCAAGCTGTCCAAATCTCTTCATGTACCTTTGGAAGATTTAATTTCGCGCACCGGTAATTCTTCGGACGAAGAAGCTAAATAACAGGGAGGCCTGCAATCCATGGAGAAGGTGGCACGAGATTGGATAGAGCTGCTGCAGGAAGCCAAAGATCTCGGTTTAACTCTTGAAGAAGTGAAGAGGTTCCTTGAAACCTGTGAGTGAAAGGAGATGCCGATGGGCGGAAAAACTGTTTTCAAAAGAAGCGCGGTCCAGTCGAATATTGTTGCACATATTGCTCCCGCCCGTCCCGGATCAGGGCCTCCATTAAGAGATATAAATCCGGTCGTCACATCGTTTTCCCAACTCCGGGTGGTAAAGGAAGCGGGGAGTACTGGTGCAGATGTCATGAAGAAAGTAGCCGGAGACTATTCGCCGCTTTCCTACCTTCAGGCGGCGATATGCTATCATCTGCTGAATCCTCATCCGGGCATGGAGAGCAATTCAGTGATAGACGAGTCCTATGTCGAAGTGCTCCGGAGCTTCGACCTCTGGCCTTTCGGTGATATCGCAAGAAGCCTCAACCCTCTATTTTTCCGTGACTCCCTGGATCATCCCGTCGTAGTTTTTTTTACGTATCATCGTGCCGCCAGAGAGACGATAGTGAAACACGTGCACCGCTTCAACCGCGAAGGCTACAGTTTAAAATACGGAAGCCGGACGTGGGCGGTCCACAACAGAAGTCAGCTGTCGTTGAAAAGGATCAAATAGTCCGGGTGGCCGGATTCGAATTATAGAAAAAGGTTCTGCTCCCGTCGAGACAGGAACAGAACCTTTTTCTATTACACTTCTTCTTTTTCCAGAATGAGATAATTCATATCTTTCTCAGCTATATCGTTATAACGTTTCTGATTGGCAAAGTAGAAGACGATACCAAGCAGAATCCATACTCCGAGAGCTATATAAGATTCCCGGCCGAGCGACGAAGGCATCGGTGGGAAGAGAAGCAGTACAAGAAAGCCGATGGAGCTGATCAGTCCGAGCAGGGAAAAGACCTTCCTTACCGGAGATACGAGAGCTTTCGGATTTTTCTTTTTGCCGCTTTCCGACCAGGCGAAATATTTATAAGCGGTAGCCGTACAGAAAAAGTAGGCGATCGCGACACCTGTCGAGGACATATCCACTACCCACAGCAGTGCTTCACGGCCGAACCACGGAGCAATCAGGCAGATAAGCATAGTGAAAGCGACACCGACATAAGGGGTGTTATATTTCGGGTGCAGCTTGCGGAATACATTCGGTAAAATGCGGGCCCGGCCCATGGCGAAAGTAAGACGGCTCGATGAAATCATGAAACCGTTCAGACCTGTGAAAATACCCATGGAAACAGCGGCTGCAATGATGAAGACGCCGAGACGTCCCATATAGCTTTCGATGGCGTGACCGACACCCCACTCGATATTCTGAGCGTTGATGACGTTGTTAAGTTCCTGCCACGGCATAGTGCTGGCGGTGATCAGAATCATCGCCGAGTAGGCAAGACCGGCTGCCAGAAGCGACCAGATAATGAGAGCGAATGCTTTCTTCGGACTGAAGTCGAATTCTTCCGCCGCCTGAGGGATGTTGTCGAAACCGACGTAGGCGAACGGAGCGAGAGCAAGAATGGTCAGAATCGAGACGATCATGGACTGATCAGGCTTGAAAGCCGGTGTGGCGTTCGATAGCGAAGGCCCTTCCGTAAAAATAGCTCCGAGACCGAGCAGCACGATTCCCGTAATCAGCACCATAGCGAATATAAATTGCACGTTTCCTGAAAATTTGGCGCCGCGTATGTTCATAAGACCGAAAATAATGATGGCAAGACTCGATAACAGAATCTGCATAATCGACACGTCATATCCGGCCACCGTATACAAAGTACCTATCGTCATGAAGTCCGGAAACAGGAACTTGGCCAGAAGTGACAGAGCCGACGCATTCAAAGCTACGATACACATATATCCGAGCGTAAGAAACCAGCCGGCGAGAAATGCGAATTTTCTCCCGAATCCTATGTAGGCGTATGCGAATTCCCCGCCTGTAACCGGGAACTTTTCAATCAGATATCCGTAACTTACTCCGATAATCATCATAAGGATGGCACCCAGCAGAATACCTATGATTACCCCGAGCGGTCCGGCATCACCCATCCAGTCCGGCGGCAGGATGAACGCCCCCCAGCCGATAGCCGAGCCGAATGCAATCGCCCAGACCCAGTGAGGCTTCAGTGATCTTTCTAATTTCTTCCTGTCTTCTTCTATACCCATAAGGTTAAAATCCTCCTAGAAACTTTTCCCAGCGAGACACAGCCGGGTTTATTTAACCACCATACCTCATTGTAAACAAAGTTAAACAAATGAAAAGTGATTTATGAATGTTTTTTAAATCGAAGGAAGGGCTCAATGCTCTTCCGGACGGGACCGGGGCAGTGTGAGAAACTGGGGCGAAATGTTTATTATTCCAGAAACCTTTTCTTCCGGAAGCAGCTATGTGATATAATCTTTGTAGTTTGTGAAAAAAGTAATTTGTTACGTATATCATCAAAGATGTAAGGGACAGATATAAAGAGGAGGATCTCCATGGAGTACCAGGCGTTGTTAGTCTGTTTTATCGCGGCGATAATAGTGACACCGCTGGTAAAAAAACTGGCTGTTTATATAGGGGCCACCGATAAACCGGACCCGAGAAAGGTCCATAAAGTACTGATGCCGCGTCTCGGCGGTCTGGCCATCTTTATCAGCTTCATTATCGGATACTTCCTGTTCATGCCTCCGACCCCTATTTTCTGGCCCGTTTTGTTCGGAGCTGCGATCATTATCATCACCGGGGTGTGGGACGATCTTCGGGAACTGTCGGCGAAGTGGAAGCTGGCAGGGCAGATTCTCGCTGCGGCCGTCGTCGTATATGCCGGAGAGGGCGTCGTCGTAACGTTCGTGAATATCCCGTTTACGGATAATACGCTCGAGTTCGGTATGTTCAGTGAAATCATTACGATGATCTGGATTATCGCCATCACTAATGCCATCAATCTCATCGACGGACTGGACGGCCTTGCTGCCGGAGTGTCGTCCATCGCACTTCTTACCATTTCCGGGATGGCGATTACGATGGGGAACGTGTTCGTCGTATTCGCAGGGCTGATGATGCTCGGAAGTACGGTCGGATTCCTTATCTACAACTTCTACCCGGCAAAGATATTTATGGGAGATACGGGAGCGCTGTTCCTCGGTTTCATGATCAGTGTACTTTCCCTGCTCGGGTTCAAAAACGTCACTTTGTTTTCGTTTGTCATTCCGGTGATCATACTCGGTGTGCCGATATCCGACACGGTATTCGCCATCGTCCGCCGGAAGCTGCAGAACAGGCCGATGTCAGCTCCGGACAAGTCCCACCTGCACCATAATCTGCTGAACCTCGGCTACAGTCATCCGGAAACGGTACTGGTCATCTATACGATAAGTGCGCTTTTCAGCCTGGCTGCCGTCGTGTTTTCGCAGGCGACGCTGTACGGTGCACTGCTGGTTATCGGTTTTCTCATTCTGATGCTTGAGCTGCTGGTGGAGTTCACCGGGTTGATCGGCAAAGACTATCGGCCGATTTTGAATCTGTTCAAAAATCAGCGTTCAAAAAAATAGAATAACTGTTAAAAGCCCCCGCTGGAAACCGGATGATAATCTCCGTTTTTCAGCGGGGGCTTTTATGCACGAATACCGGCATGGGAATACCGCGGGCACGTCGTTATCAGCCGGGTGGCTCTTGTGCCTCGGGTTCCTCCGGGAGTTCAAGGTGGTTGCGCAGCCGGTCTTTCGTTTTTTCAAGACTTTCTTCGTCCGTCATGAAGTACCACGCACCGTTACCGGCGTACCCGCCTTCTCCGTCCAGCTGCATCGTTTTGAAATCGAATCCGTCTTCCTTGAGAAAGTAGTCTTTGAACGCAATCATCTGATCGAACGTCATGTTGGTCGTCAGGTCTTCCCCGACCGCATCGATGATATTGTCGTAGTTTCTGAAAGAGCTGAACGAATTCATTTCTCTCGCAATCGCTTTGATCAGTTCCATCTGTCTCTGTCCCCGGGCGAGGTCACTGTCGAGCTTTCTCGTACGGGCCAGCGCCAGCGCTTCTTCCCCGTTAAGCAGCTGTCTTCCTTCCTCAAGTTCGATAGCGCCGTCCTTTCCTTCGGAGTTCTGCTCCTCGAGATCGTAAGGAACTTCGTATTTGATTCCGCCGACGGCGTTCACTACTTCTATAAAAGCGCTGAAATTGAAACGGGCGTAATAGTCGACCGGGATATCGAGAAGACCTTCGACCGTTTCCACCGTGGAGTCGATTCCGCCGTAAGCGTGCGCGTGGGTAATTTTATCTTTGCGGTCCACTTCCGGGATGTAGGTATAGGTGTCTCTCGGGATACTGAGAAGTCGTACGGATTTTTCGTCGTTGTTGAAGGTGGCGAGAATGAGGGCGTCGGAGAGGCTGCTCCGGTCCTCGTTCTTCTCAAGCCGGGCTGCACTAGCATCGACTCCGACGAACAGGACGGAGAGATTGTCTTCTCCGGGGGTGACGGCGGTGGTCCGTTTGTCCGACTTGCCGCCGCGTCCGAGTTCTTCGTGGGAATCCTCCGCAGACTCACGGACTTTATCCGTCAGGTAAGCGCCGTACCCCGCTGCGGCTCCGATGGCCAGCAGCAGGACTGCCGCGAGGATCCAGAGGGTCGGTTTCAACCATGTTTTCATATAGTTACTCCTTCGATCCGTCATTGGAGAGTACGGACTCCATGTAGGTAAGTTCGCCCTCTGCTGCTGTGGCCTGGGCGTTCGTGACGTCCGCTGTCCACTGGTGGAATTCTTCCTCTTTTCCATGAGGGGCATACAGTACGAGTTCCGCTTTTTCCATATAGTTGATGGTTTTTAAAGGGTAGTCCGACTGTCGCACCTGGTTCTCCATCTTTCCGAGGAGAGAGTAGTCGATGGTGACGTGCATCTCCCTCATCAGCCGGCGTTCCACGATGCCCGTTTCCTCGATCGCTTCCGAAACGGCACCGGAGTATGCGCGGATGAGGCCGCCGGCTCCGAGTTTTATCCCTCCGAAATACCGGGTGACGACGGTCGCCGTATCTTTCAATCCCCGTTTTTTCAACACTTCAAGCATCGGGACGCCGGCTGTACCACTCGGCTCTCCATCGTCGTTCGCTTTCTGGAGGAGGTCGTGCTCGCCGATCATGTAGGCGGAACAGTTGTGCGTCGCACCCTTATGCTTCTTTTTGATTTCCGAAATGAACTGCTGCGCTTCCTCTTCCGTTTCGCACCTGCGTATATGGGCGATAAAACGGGACTTCTGGATAACTAGTTCTTTTTCTCCTTCATAATTTACCGTATAATAAGTATTTAACATATCGATGTCTGCCTCCTGGGTTTTCATTATATACAGGAACAGCCATATCAGCAAATGACGGAAATAGATAAGGAATGACTTTTCACCCCCACAGAAGGACGCAGGCAGAACGAATGATATGAACAGGCATGGATGGAGGTCGTTTGAATGACAGACGTTTCGCCCGCTGAAAAGTCTCTGGATTCGATCATACAGGAAATGGTCGATCACGTTTCGATCAGTAAAGATGAAGTGTTCACCATCAGCGAGAAATCCCGGAAAGAACATGAAAGTCTGGAAGAGGAGCTCGTGGACCTGAAAGCCCGCATTTCCTCCTTCATCGAAGAAGAGGAAAAGCTTGAGGAGAAAGTGAAAGGATCAAGGAAGAGGCTCGCCCGGATGAGTAAACAGTTCAATGACTACTCCGAAGCGGAAATGCGGGAAATGTACGAAGAGACACACCGGCTGCAGACGGAGCTCACTGTGACGGGCGAGAAAGAGAAGCAGCTGAGGGAGCGGAGAGATGATATTGAACGTCGGCTCCGGGACCTCGGGGAAACGATCGAGAAAGCGGAGAATCTCGCCGGAAAAATATCGGTCGTCCTCAATTATCTGAACGAGGACTTCCGTGAAGTGAGCGAAGTGCTGCAGGATGCCAGGCAGAAGCAGGAGTTCGGACTCAGAATCATCGAAGCGCAGGAGGAAGAACGCCGCCGTCTTTCCCGGGAAATACATGACGGACCGGCACAAATGCTTGCCAACGTCCTGCTCCGGTCCGACCTCGTGGAGCGCACGTTCCGGGAACGTTCTCCGGAAGAGGCTATTCTGGAGATGCGCAGCGTGAAGAAAATGGTGCGCTCGTCCCTTTACGAAGTACGCCGCATCATTTATGACCTCCGTCCTATGGCACTCGATGATCTCGGAATCCTGCCGGCCCTCCGGAAGTATTTGTCGACAGCTGCCGATTATCACGGACTGGACATACGTTTCCAGCCTTTCGGCAAAGAGCGGAGACTCGATCCGCAGTATGAAGTCGCCATGTTCCGTCTCATCCAGGAAGCGCTGCAGAATGCGGTGAAGCATGCAGGGGCGAGCCGGGTGGACGTGAAAGTCGAACTCACCTGGCGCACGATTATGATCATCGTGGAAGATGACGGCAGCGGTTTCGACGTGGAAGAGAAGAAGCAGACTTCCTTCGGGCTGATGGGTATGAGTGAACGAATCGATATGCTGGACGGCGAGCTTAACATCACCTCTGTCCCGGATGCCGGAACGAAAGTAACGATTAAATTACCGATAAAGAAAGATATATAGCATAAAATTTTCAAAAAAGGGAATATAATTCTTAAAAAGTGATTACCAAGTACGAAGAGCACAGGAGGAAAACAGATGTCTACAAAAATTTTACTGGTTGATGACCACAAATTGTTCAGGGAAGGTGTCCGGCGTATCCTCGAATTCGAAGAAGACTTCGAGGTGGTCGGAGAAGGGGACGACGGCACGGTGGCGATCGATCTTATTACGGAACATCAGCCGGATGTTGTACTGATGGACATCAATATGCCGAAAAGAAACGGAATCGAAACGACGGCGGAGGTGACGGAGCGTTTTCCGGAACTGAAAGTCATCATCCTTTCCATACATGACGATGAGAACTACGTGACGCACGCACTGAAAACAGGAGCTCAGGGGTACCTGCTTAAGGAGATGGATTCGGAATCTCTGATCGAAGCGATCCGGGTCGTGTCGGGAGGCGGATCTTACCTCCATCCGAAAATCACCCACAATCTTGTGAAAGAGTACCGCCGGCTTTCCGACGGGACGAGTGATTTCGCCTATAAAGCCGTCGAGTACCGTAAACCTCTGCACCTTTTGACCCGCAGGGAATGTGAAGTACTGCAGCTGCTCGCCGACGGGAACTCGAACAAAGGCGTGGCGGAATCCCTTTATATCAGTGAGAAGACAGTGAAGAACCACGTTTCGAACATATTGACGAAGATGAACGTAAATGACCGGACGCAGGCGGTTGTCACCGCCATCAAGAACGGCTGGGTGGAAGTTTTATAATCATATATCTCTGACAGCCGCGTCTGTACCGGAGATTTTATGAAAAGCAGAAGGGCGGACCCGGTTCCGTCCTTTTTTTGTATGTGGAAAGAAGTTCGCGAATGTCGGAATTAAAGCTGAAATCCGTCCCGAAGTACGGTAGAATGAACGTAAGGTATTCAGGAAAGGGAGATTCAATGAAAACTGCGGTTCTCACTGACAGCACAGCTTACATATCAGCACAAATGAGAGAAGAATCCGATATTCATATGGTACCTCTGAACGTCATTTTCGGAGAAGAAGCGTATCGTGAGGAAATCGACCTTACGGCGGATGAGTTCTATTCGAAAGTGAAAGAGGCGAAAGAATTGCCGAAAACCTCCCAGCCTTCCGTCGGGACGATACTCGAGAAACTGGAGGAACTGAAGGAAGAGTATGATGAAGTCGTCGCCATTACGCTTTCAAGCGGAATCAGCGGGACTTACCAGTCCATGCGTTCGGCAGGGGAGATGGCTGAAGGAATCGAACTTCACCTGTTCGATTCGGAAATAAGCTGCCTCATGCAGGGATATTATGCGCTTGAAGCGGCAAAACTCGCAGCGGGCGGGGAGGATGCGGAGAAAATAATAGCCCGCCTGGAAGAGATGAAGGAAACGATGCGTGCGTATTTCATCGTAGACGACCTTAATCACCTGGCCCGCGGCGGGAGGCTGCACGGCTCCCAGGCATTCATCGGCAGCATGCTGCAGGTGAAACCGATTCTGCACTTCGTCGATACGAAAATCGTCCCGTTCGAAAAGATCCGTACGTATAAAAAAGCACGGAAACGTACGCTCACGCTTTTTGACGAAGATGCTTCCGGCGGAAAGAAAATCCGTGCGGCCGTCATCCATGCCAACCGTCCGGAGGAAGCGGAGCTGTGGAAAGAGGAGATCGAGAAACAGTATCCCAACGTCGCGGTGTCCGTCAGTTATTTCGGCCCGGTCATCGGCACCCACCTCGGAGAAGGGGCTCTCGGCCTCGGCTGGTATAAAGAATAACCGTATTTATAAAATGACATGATCGATTGTTTCAGCGCCTTTCCCCCGAAGGCGCTTTTTTACTACCGTTACGTACAAACAAAGGGGGATTTACATGTTCAGCGGCCAATGGCTCCTAAAACAGGAACTGCCGGATTATATCGATCCGTCCACTCTCCCGGCTCACCCGGGTATTATCCGCAGGCAGTGCCAGCGCTGCGGTAATAAAGCACGGTACAAGTTTGCGCGTTTCCCGCATGCGGCGTGCGGGAAGAAGTGCCTCTATTGCCGCAACTGCATCCTGATGGGACGTGTTTCGTCCTGCGAAGTCCTGTACGAAATGCCTTCCTCGGTGCAGCTGCCGATTCCGGATACTCTGAAGTGGGAAGGGACCCTCACCCGTCACCAGCAGCATGCAGCAGACGAAATAAAGAATACTGTCATAAGAAGAGGGCAGCTGCTCGTCCACGCCGTCTGCGGCGCCGGAAAAACCGAAATGATCTTCCCCGGCATCGAAGCGGCACTCGCCCGGGGAGAGCGGGTATGTATCGCCACACCGCGGGCTGACGTCGTCCGGGAGCTGTACCCCCGCCTCCGGCAAGCGTTCCCCGGCGTACCGGCCGCCGCTTTATATGGCGGCCACTCCGCTCAGGTCACCTACACTCCTGTCGTTTTAAGTACGACCCATCAGCTCTATCGTTACAAACAGGCTTTCGACGTCCTTTTTATCGATGAAGTGGACGCTTTCCCCTACCACAACGACCCTTCCCTCCAACGGGCTGCCCGGGAGGCAGCGAAACCGGATGCCGCTATCATTCACCTGACAGCGACGCCGGGGAGAAAACAGAAAAATATTCCGAAAGTATTCGTGCCGGTACGCTACCACGGGCACCCGCTGCCGGTACCCGTGTTCCACTTATTTCCCCGCATCCGAACGAAACTTCCGCACATCGAAGCAGGAGACCGTCAGCTGCTTATATTCGCTCCCACAATTTCAAGGGCCGAGGAAATCGCGGCTGAACTCTGTGTTCCTCACGTCCATTCGGACACACCGGAGCGCGAAGAGGTGATCGACGCCTTCCGTAACCGTAAGATCCACACACTCGTGACGACGACGATTCTCGAACGCGGCGTGACTTTTCCGTCGGTGGACGTGTACGTCATCGATGCCGGTCATGACGTGTTCGACGAAGCGGCTCTCGTACAGATTGCGGGGCGTGCGGGCAGGAGCTCCGATGACCCGGACGGAGACGTGCGCTTTTATATGGAAGGGAAGACCGATGCTGTTATAGCAGCACGGGATGCGATTAAAAAGATGAATAAAAGGGGATACAATACATGAAGTGTGTCTACTGCTTTCAGCCGGTTCATCCGAAAACGGACTGGCGTAATGCTTTCCTCCCCGGTCGGCCGTCACGTTTATGCGAGGAGTGTATGAACGGTTTTGAAGTCATCACGGAAGGGTGTCCGCGCTGCTGCAACCCGCGTTACAGCGAAACGTGTCCCGACTGCCGGCAGGACTCTGCGCTCCTCTCGAACACCTCCCTTCTTTTCTACAACGATTTTGCGAAAGAGTGGATGGCCCGGTTCAAATATCGCGGGGACTATGAGCTGATTGCTTCGATGTCCGTCTTCCTTCCTTACTTTGTGAGAGGGAAAGCTGTGCCGGTGCCGCTCAGTGATGTACGTCTCGAAGAACGGGGTTTCAATCAGGCAGAAGCGATCACCGAACTTCTGATGAAGAGACCGCGGCCGTACCTGAAACGGTCCCACTCCGAAAAGCAGGCGAAGAAATCGAAACAGGAACGGGAAAGAGGTGCCAATCCTTTTCTTCCCGTACAGCAAGTGCGGGGGAATCTGCTTTTGATCGATGATATCTATACGACGGGCACGACGATGAAGCAGGCGGCAGCCGTACTGAAAGAAAACGGAGCCGATTCCGTCCGGGGCTTAACGCTTTTCCATTCCTGACGATAATAGAAGAAAGACGTACAGGGAGTGGAATATATGGCAGAACCGGCGAATTGTTCGCGATGCGGCGGACTTTTTATGAAACGAACGCATACGTTCTGTGAGACGTGCCGCAACCGCGAAGAGCTGGACTACCGCGCCGTTTACAAATTTCTGCGTGAGCGGGAAAACAGAGCAGCGACCGCCGATGTGATCGCGGAGGCCACAGGAGTTGAAGAAAAGCAGATCCGTAAGTTCGTAAAAGACAGGCGGCTGCACCCGATGAACTTCCCCGGTCTGTCGTACGCGTGCGAGCGGTGCGGGGGAGCGATCCGGCAGGGACGGCTGTGCGCCTCGTGCAGCAAGGAACTGAACGAGGCTCTTGCTAAGATCGACAGAAATGAAAAAGCACGCGAAAATCGGAACCACCGGGAAGAGGAACCTGAAGTCATCCGGAGTTCCTACTACTCGATAGATCGTAAAAAGCGGTGATTTCCGCTTAACTTTCTCATGATTTTGCCGATATAATAAAGAAGAAGGCTACGGAATGAACAGAAAAGAGGTGAGTCGGATGAGAATCAACGGAACGAATCAGACGAATTGGAACCCGTATCAAAAACAGGCGCAACAGCAGAAACAGGTGCAGGCGCAGCCGAATCAGGACAGACTGGAAATCTCCGATGCCGCCAAGTCGATGCAGGAGGCGGGGAAACTTCCGGAAGCCCGTAAGGAACGTCTTGAGGAACTGAAGCTGCAGGTGGAGAACGGGACGTACAAAGCGGACCCTTCTGTCATTGCCAGAAAAATGATCAATTTCTTCTCTGAAGGAGAATAAAGGAGCCGTACGTTATGATCGAACCGATAATATCCGACATGAAGCGTCTCGTGAAGCTGCACAGAAATCTGCTTTACGTCTCGAAGGAAAAGACGGAGGCGCTGAAGGCGAACGATACGCCGAAGCTCCGGCAGCTGGACCTTGAGGAGAAGAAGCATATCCAGGCGGTTCAGAAAGTGGAAAAAGGGCGGCAGGAGCACGTAAACGACTGGTACGCCCGGCAGGGAACGGAAGATCAGCAGACGATCAGCGATATGCTGACGCACCTGGAAGGGGAGGAACACGAGCAGCTGAATGAAGAGTATGAGGCGATGATTCTCGTACTGGCCGACCTTAAACATCAGGAGCGGCTGAACGGGGAACTGACGAAACAGTCGCTGCAGTTCATCAATCTCTCACTCGACCTTCTTAAGCCCGAACTCGCGAATCTGAATTACGGCAGCGAAGAGAAACCGGCGCACTCGAACAGGTCCATCTTCGATTCGAAGGCGTAAGGAAAAGAGGAATAACTATGATGTCCACCTTTCATGGACTGGAAGTAGCCAAGCGCGGACTGTTCACCCAGCAATCCGCGCTTTATACGACCGGTCATAATATATCGAACGCCAACACCGACGGCTACAGTCGGCAGCGCGTCAATATGGAACAGACGGGCGCTTTCCCATCAGGCTCCAGGAACCGTCTCGAAATCGCCGGACAGATGGGAAGCGGCGTACAGGCCGGAAGCGTCCAGCGCGTACGTGAAGCTTTTCTTGATGAGCAGTTCCGGTCCGAGGCGAAGAAGCTCGGATATTACGACGCTCTTGAAAACGGGCTTGGCAAAATGGAAGACATTATGAACGAACCGACGGACCAGGGTCTCGCAAAAACGATGGACCGGTTCTGGCAGTCGCTGCAGGATCTTGCGGTGAACCCGGAGGACGCCGGTGCCCGTGCTGTCGTGAAAGAGCGCGGCAAAGCCGTGGCCGAGACGTTCAACTACCTGTCGAATTCGATACAGACGCTGCAGCGGGACGCGAAACGGGAAGCGGACATTACGGTGAAGAATGCCAACTCTATCCTCCAGCAGATCGATCAGCTCAACCGGCAGATCGGCAACGTGGAGCCGCACGGCCAGCTTCCTAACGATTTGTACGATCAGCGCGACCGTCTCATCGACGACCTGTCGGAGATCGTCAGTATAGACGTGTCGTATGAAAAGAGTGCCGCCTCCTCTAAAGACATAGCGGACGGCCTGGCAACGGTGCGTCTTGCCGATGCTCTCGGGCGTCCCCTTGATGGAGCGCCGGCGCTCGTGGATGCAGGCGGCGCCCCGGCGAGCTCGCTTTCCGTGGACTACCGGGAAACGGACGGCCGAATCGCTTTCGACTCTCTCCGCGTGTTGCAGCCGGACGGGGAGACCGCGTCTCTCGACTTCCATACGTTACCTTCCCCCGGCAAACTGAAAGGGCTCGCCGATCTTGCGGGTAAGGTAACGGCGACGCCTCAGAGCAGCGCGGTTATGGTATCGGACGCTTTCCCTGTCAATAAGGAAACAGGCGGAGCGCCATTCCCTGAAGGAACGCTTACCCTTACCGGATCTTTTGTGAACGAAGACGGAGAAGTCGAACAGGGAGAGACAGTGGAAATCACTTCGACGGGGAAAGAAACGATGGAAGAAATAGCGGCTCGGATCAGTAAAGAGGAAGGCCTCGAAGCGGAAGTACTTACCCAGGACGGGGAGCAGCGTCTCCTCGTCCGTTCGGAAGCGGCCGGCCGCAGTGCGGCGCTAACCGTTACGGGTGATGGAGCGGAAGGTGCCGGATTACAAGGGACGGTCGAAGGGAGTAACGAGCAGGAGGGGAGTTACGCGTCCATGCTTGAAGATCTCGATAAGCTGGCCACCTCGTTTGCGACGCAGTTCAACGCCGAACATAACGACGCGGAGAGTGCCGGACTGGAAGGGGGACCGTCAGCGACGACGGATTTCTTCTCCTACGGAAACTCCTACCCGGATACAGGCGGTGTGTACAGAGGGCTCGCTTCTGCACTTGATATAACCGGTGCGATTAAGAAGAACGCCGGAATGATCGCAGCGGCCAATTCGACAAGTGTCGGAGACGGGGACAATGCCCGGGACCTCGCTGTCCTCCGGGACAAGGTGGATGGACTTCTCGGCGAAGGGGCGACCGTCAGTACCTTTTACGAAGGGATGATCGGCGGAATGGCTGTGGAGACGCAGGAAGCGGGACGGATGAGCGACAATATACAGACGCTCCGGGATTCCGTCCAGAACCGGCGTTTTTCGGTCAGTCAGGTCTCCCTCGATGAAGAAATGACGAACATGATCAAGTTTCAGCACGCTTACAATGCTTCTTCGAGGAATATAACTGCTATTGATGAAATGCTGGACCGCGTCATTAACCAGATGGGCGTCGTCGGAAGGTAGGGATGAAGAATGAGAATTACGCAGGGGATGCTTTCGAGTAACATGCTGCGCAATATGAGTAAGAGTTACGAAAGTATGGGCAAATACCAGGATCAGCTGACTACCGGCAAAAAGATCAGCCGACCGTCGGATGACCCGGTAGTGGCCATGCAGGGCATCAACTACCGCTCCGAGCTCACGAAAATCGGCCAGTTCCAGCGCAACATCGGCGAAGTGTACAACTGGATGGACAGCTCGGATGCGGCACTCGATAAAGCGACGAAAGCTATGCAGCGCGTACGCGAGCTGACGGTGCAGGCCAGTAACGATACGAACGGCGAGCAGAGCCGGGAGAGTATCGCCAAGGAAATCGAACAGCTGGCCGGCCACCTCAGGGATATCGGCAACACGCAGGCGAACGGCAAATACCTTTTCAATGGAACCGATACGCTCACCGCCCCGATGGACGCGCGGCAGGCGACGGACCCCGCGACCGGAGAAACCGGGGAAGTACGACTGCCGGTGAACAGTACGCCCGTCACGATTGAAGTATCAAAAGGCATTCCTCTGCAGGCGAACGTCGACGGCACGAAGGTGTTCGGAGGCGGGAACACGGATGAGGATGGACGTCAGCTGTTCGATACGTTACAGCAGCTCGCGGCTGACCTGAGGAATCCGGGGACGCATGAGGAAGAGTTAAGCAGCTATCTTGAAAGCATCGACGAGCACGTGAATACCATCATTGACGAGCGGGCCGACCTCGGTGCCCGGATGAACCGGAGAGATCTCGTCGAAGACCGGCTCGGCACGCAGGAGGTTATCGCTACCCGGGTTTTGTCCAATAATGAAGATGCCGAAATGGAAAAAGTGATTACGAACCTGAAAACGGAAGAAAGCGTACTAAGAGCCGCCATGGGAGCGGGAGCAAGGATCATTCAGCCGACACTTATGGACTTTCTGCGTTGAGGAGCACCTGAAATTGCCAGGCGCTCTTTTTTATAACAAAAGAGAGGGGGACGGGTATGATGATGCAGAGAATGGAAGTGAACACGCAGCAGGCGAGACTCGAGGTACGAACGCATAACGCGGAGCTGACTATACGTCAGCCGAAAGCCGAGCAGCGCATCGCGCAGCCGCCGGCAGACGTGACCATCAGGCAGCGGCCGGGAAAACTTTCAATTGATCAGACCACCGCTTGGCATAACCTGCAGTTCTATTCGTCAGCGGAGCGGACGGATCTGGCTGCGGATTTCGGTCATCAGGACTGGATGAAGGGACTTGGTCGCGTCGCCCGGGAAGGGGACGAGCTGATGAGGATAGAGAATCAGGGGAACCCGATAGCCGCTCATGCGAAACAGAACGCCGTGTGGGAAATCGCTTATAACCCGGGGAGTAAGCCGGTGCATGACCTGGTAAATGTGACGTATGAAGCACGTCCTGCGGAGATTGACGTGAAGCGGAACGACCCGGTCATAACCACAACTGCGAAACCTCCTGAATTCAGCTATCAGCCCGGGCGTGTGGACATTTCTATGGCGCAGTACCCGCGTGTTACGATTGATTGGAAAATATGAGGGACAAAGGTGAGGATTTTATGAAAGTGGCAACGAAATATTTCGGAGAAGTGGAAGTGGAGGAGAAAGAAATCGTGCACTTCTCTCAGGGACTGCCGGGATTCAGGCACATCAACGAATTTATCCTGTTACCGCTGCCGGATGCGCCGATGTACTCGGTTCTGCAGGCCGCACGGGAAAAAGAGACGGCTTTCGTCACAGCGAACCCGTATTTATTTTTTAAAGACTACGAGTTTGATATAGACGAAAATTCGAAAGTGGAACTGCAGCTGGAGACGCCGGAGGACGTGGAGCTGTACTGCGTCCTTACGGTGAGAGACCCCTTCCGCGAGTCGACGATTAACCTGCAGGCACCCGTCGTCATCAACAAGCGGACGAACCAGGCGAAGCAGCTGATTTTAAACAGCAGCCGGTATCATACGAAACACGGAATCGCCGATCAGAAAGCGGGGGATAAGCATGTTAATCCTTAACCGGAAAGAAAACGAGTCGATCACGATCGGGGATGACATCGAAATCAAAGTGGTGTCCGTCGAAGGGAACCAGGTGCGCATCGGCATCGACGCCCCGTCCCATCTGGATATTCACCGCAAGGAGATTTACATAGCCATCCAGGAAGAGAACAGAGCCGCAGCTGCGGCTTCGGATGATTTGATGAATCTGTTAAAAAGGAGTCAAAAAGAGTAAACAATTAAAAAAGCGGGCCGATATAATAAGTGTAAAGCCAAACACTTAAGTCGGCCGGCTTTTCCTTTGGCAACACACATCTTAACTATTCCACAAGGACGTGGAATCTAAAATCAGGGAGGATACTAATTATGCGTATTAATCACAACATTGCAGCTCTAAACACTCACCGTCAGTTGAACAGTGCCAACAATGCACAACAGAATTCTATGGAGAAACTGTCATCTGGTCTTCGTATTAACAGTGCTAAAGATGACGCAGCGGGTCTTGCGATTTCCGAGAAGATGCGTGGCCAGATTCGCGGACTGGATATGGCGGCGAAAAACTCTCAAGACGCTACGTCTATGATTCAAACAGCCGAGGGTGCCTTAAACGAAACACACTCAATTCTTCAACGTATGCGTGAATTAGCTGTCCAGGGTGCTAACGACACAAACGTGGGACAAGACAGAGACGCTATCCAAGAAGAATTGAACGAGTTAAAAAATGAAATTGACCGTATCGGAAACACTACTGAGTTTAACAAACAAACGCTACTTAATGGAGGACTCGGGGGTTCTGTTGACCAAGACTCAAATACTACTACTGTATTAGCAGCAACTGGTGTAGCAAGTGTTACTACCAATGGGTCTCCGGCAGATACTTACACAATTTCTACTTCTACTGCTGGCGAGCTAACTATGACTAATGGTGCTGGAGATAAAACTCAGACGATCTCCAATGCTGATGGGGCCCAAGATTTG
Organism: Salimicrobium salexigens; assembly: GCF_900156705.1. NCBI lineage: Bacteria > Bacillati > Bacillota > Bacilli > Caryophanales > Bacillaceae > Salimicrobium > Salimicrobium salexigens. The sequence continues at coordinate 92,210 of NZ_FTOK01000004.1, forward strand.
AACTTCTCTGAATTTGGAATTACTATCAAAACAAATGCTGGATATACAGCTGATGCTGCGATTGGTGATGTTCAGGTTAATTCTGGTGCAGTTACATTTCAAATCGGTGCTAACGAAGACCAAAATTTAACATTGGGGATTAACAACATGAAAACAGACGGGGTCTTAGATTTAGCAGCTGCTGGTAAAGTTGATGTTTCTACACACGATGCAGCTAAAGCATCAATTACAAATATTGAATCAGCGATTACTAAGGTTTCTGAAGAACGCTCTAAACTTGGTGCGTTTCAAAACCGTCTGGATCATACTATCAATAACCTGAATACATCTTCTGAAAACCTGACTGCGGCGGAGTCCCGTATCCGTGACGTAGACATGGCGAAGGAAATGATGAACCAGACGAAACAAAGTATTCTTTCCCAGGCTTCTCAGGCTATGCTTGCAAAAGCGAACCAGCAGCCGCAGGGAGTTCTGCAGCTTCTTCGTTAATATTGAATCCATTATTAGAGACTCCACTTCGGAGTCTCTCTTTTTATGGCATTATCCCTCTTTAACGCTCTTAACTTTTCCTGTTTTAAGCCGATACATACTATAACGAAAGACATCGCCAATCCTAAAAACTAAGCAGGTGAAATGATGAGTGATATGAGAATCGGAGGACTTGCCTCCGGGATGGATACCGATAAAATCATCAGTGATCTGATGAAAGCGGAGCGCATGCCGCTAAAAAAAATGGAACAGGAACAGACCTCTCTTGAGTGGAAGAGGGATGACTACCGGGAAGTGAACACGAAACTGCTCGGCTTCCGTGAAGAACTGGTGAACATGAAATTATCAGGAGCATACCGGGCCCGCACCACTTCTTCCACGCATGAGAATCTGGCCAGCATTACTGCCACTTCTGCCGCTTCGGAGACAGGCTACTCACTCCAATCCGTATCGCAGCTGGCGACTTCTGCGACGAAAGTGAACAGTGATACTCTGTTCAATACAAAAGATCAGATCAGCGCCTCCCAGTCATTTGCGGAACTGGAGGCCAGCGGAAGTCTTGCCACGAGTGGCAGCTGGACGTGGCAGACGGGAAGCGTCGAGAAGTATTCGACTTCGATCGGGGAAGCGACGGCGACTCCGACTGTTCCCCTGAAAGAAGGAGCTTCGATTCAGAATCCGCTGTCCGAGATGATGGTGAAAGTGGACGGGAAACGGTTTGACGTCGTAGCGACGGAAGCGGAGATCGATGAGAATTCGGTCATGGTGGATGCTTCTACCGGAGAACTGAGTTTTGCCACTCCGCTCGAGTCGAAAGCCCGGCTTGAAGTGTCCTACGTAGCCGATCGGGCGGTGGAGAGTTCCGTCACAGGAGCCGATACGAACACCTTTACCTTGAAAAAAGAGGCGATTGTCCCGGATAGCCTGACGGTAACCGTGGACGGGGCTTCCGGAACAGCGACCTATACGACCGATGCGAACGGGGACATATGGAACGAAGCGAAGGATGCGGTCATTGGAAAACTCGATGCCGGAAGCGGGAAAATCACGTTCAATGAGGCAGTGGAGGCAAAGGCGGAAGTGACGTTCACCTACCAGGAGAACTATACCACTTCTTCCCTCGGCGCCCACACGTCGGACGGACCGAAAGAAGAGCTGTTTTTCATCCAGGCCTCCGATTCGGTGAACGACTTCGTCAAAGACGTAAATGATGCCGATACCGGCGTCCGCATGTTTTTTGACGACTTCACCGGCCAGGTGAGCGTCAGCCGTACCGAGACCGGGAACTTCAACGGCCAGGGGTCAGGGAGTGCGGGGTATGGACAGAACGCCGATCATCAGGAAATTTTCACGTCCGGGGCATTTATACACAACGGGCTGTTGTTCGGAGGTGTGGAAGAAACAGGCGGAGCTAACGCGAAGCTGGAGTTGAACAGCCTGCAGACGGAGCGGTCGTCCAACAATTTTTCCATGAACGGCGTTACGTTCAATCTGAAGGACACGTTCGGAGCGCCGGGGACGAACAATCCAGGAACTTCCGGAGTGAATTTATCCGTCAGCAACGATACCGAAGCCGTATTTGAAAACATTAAGAACTTCGTCGATAAATATAACGAAACGATCGAATTTCTGAACGATAAAGTGAGTGAAGAGTTTTACCGGGATTACAAGCCGCTGAGCGACGAGGAACGGGAAGCGATGACGGATAAACAGGGAGAGCTGTGGGATGAGAAAGCCCAGAGCGGCCTGCTTCGGAATGACCGGACGATCCGGAGTGCCTTAAGCGAGATGCGTCAGGGATTCTATACGCCTGTTAGTAATCCCGAGATCAGTTCGGAATTCCAGCAGCTTTCGCGCATCGGTATTACGACCACCTCCAATTACCTGGAGGGTGGCAAACTTAAAATAAATGAAGCCGAACTGAAAAAAGCGATTCAGGAAGACCCGGAGTCGGTGGAGAAGCTGTTCACCTCATCGGATGAGGACTACGGCAGGAAGGGGATCGTTCAGCGCGTCTACGACTCTACGCTGCAGACGATGGAGAAGATTACCGATAAAGCCGGCAACCAGTTCCAGTCGCAGAACCAGTATTCCATCGGGAAAGATCTTAAAGGGCTGAAGGAAGAAATGAGCGATTTTGAAAACAGGCTGAATCAAATTGAAGACAGATACTGGAGAGAGTTCGGGGCGATGGAGAAAGCGATTCAGAAGATGAATCAGCAGTCGGCCTACATTATGCAGAATTTCAGCTATTAACAGAGGGGGTATTACATGTCCATCCAGGCGTACGAAAACAACACAGTGGAGACAGCGTCCCAGGGCGAGCTCGTACTGAAACTGTACAACGGATTCATCAAGTTCATAAAAGCATCCGGCAAAGCAATGGAGAACAACGACATAGAGAAGAAGAACCTGAATATCCAGAAAGCACAGCGTATCGTTCAGGAACTGATTATAACGACCGATCCGTCGTACGACATCAGCCAGCAGATTCTGCCGTTGTATGAATACATGAACCGCCGGCTGCTGGAAGCGAACACGAAGAATGACCGGGAAATCCTTGACGAAGTGCAGGGTCTGGCCGAGGAGTTCCGCGATACGTGGAAGGAAGTTCTTATACAAACGCGGAAAGCGGAATACAGTAAGGGCGGGAACGTGTAGTGGCGACGTGGGAAGAATTTTCGGCCATCACGCGCCATCTCGAAGGAGTGGTGCAGAGAAAGACGCTGAACCGCTCTGAACAGGTAAGTGAAATCGAAGAACTGGTCGACAAGCGCGGGCGTATGATGCAGACCCTGCCGGAGCCGGGAGAGACGGAGAAATATATTGTAAGAGACGTCCTCGAACGTGACAAAACGATTAACCACCGGCTGGAAATGATTTTCACCGGCGTGAAAGAGGAGATGCGGAACAATAAGAAGCAGAAGTCGACGAAAAATCAGTATACGAATCCGTACCAGAACGTAGCCGGTTCGGACGGTATGTTTCTCGACTCGAGGAAATAGAACGAAGATAAAAAACAACACACAGAACCCTGCGGGCGCGATGTGTTGTTTTTTTGTCTATAGATCTGCTGAACCCCCGCGGCAAGCATCCATCGATAAGCGATTCGTGAGAAACAATAACTTGATTAAGAAGGAGGCCTCCTCCTGATTGGGGGATTTTTTTACGTTAGAGACATAACGTTTAAGGGTACAAGATACCGTAGTATACAGAATGGAGGTTTCGGTTATGAAGGAAGTAATTCAGGCCGCCTTACGGGCAGGCCAGGAAATCATGAACGTATATGAAACGGATTTTGACGTGGAAGAGAAACAGGACCACTCCCCGATTACGAAAGCGGACGAGAAAGCACACGACATCATCGTGAAGCATCTCGAGGAGTATGACCCGTCCATCCCCATCCTCAGTGAGGAAGGGGCGCAGGTGTCCTACTCGAAGCGTCAGGACTGGGACGAATACTGGCTCGTCGACCCGCTCGATGGCACGAAGGAATTCGTGAAGCGTAACGGAGAGTTTACCGTGAACATCGCCCTCATCCGTGAAGGAAAACCGGTGTACGGTGTCATCTACGCTCCGGCACTGCAGGATTTGTACGTCGCCGACGCCGAAAAAGGTGCCTATAAATTCACGTCGGTCCTCGATAACTACAAAGACGGTCTCGACGCGCTCCGTCTGCCTGCGATCGAAGCGAACAACGGCACGGCTACCGTGATCGTGAGCCGCTCTCACCAGTCGGAAGAAGAAGAGAGCTTCATCAACCGCGTAAGTGAGAACTACAGTTCCGTAAACACCCTCACTTCCGGAAGCTCGCTGAAACTGTGTCTCGTCGCAGAAGGTGTGGCCGACTTCTACCCGCGCTTCAAACCGACGATGGAATGGGACACGGCTGCCGGTCAGGCCGTAGTGGAAATCGCCGGAGGCAAGGTGCACGTCGCGAACACCGACAAGGATCTCACGTACAATAAGGAAGATCTGGAAAACCCTTCCTTCGTCGCTTCCCGAAACTGATAAATATTATATAAATGGAAACCGGGGAACCTCATACAACAGAGGTTCTCCAACCTTTTTATCATTTTTTAGATAATTCGCGCTAGTTTATGCAGGAATCGCCAGGGGTATGGTAGAATGTAAGGTATATAAGGATGAAAGGAGGACACTTCTATATGTTCCAATTTAATATTCGTGGAGAAAACTTAGAAGTGACAGATTCTATTAGAGATTATGTGGAGAAAAAGGTGACGAAACTTGAGCGTTACTTTGACACTCCCCCATCTTCTGAGGTCCACGTAAACTTAAGTGTCTACAACAAAGAGCAGACGATTGAGGTGACAGTTCCGATGAAAAACCTTCTGCTTCGGGCGGAAGAGCATAACGCGGATCTATACGCTGCGGTCGATCTCGTTGTAGATAAATTAGAACGTCAAATCCGTAAACATAAAACGAAAGTGAACCGCAAGGCTCGCCAGGAAGGTGCTCCTAAACACGTATTTGCCGAAATGGAAAGAGACGCCCAGAATCGTCTGGATGAGGACGATGAGGAAGTGAAGATCGTCCGTACGAAACGGTTCGATCTGAAGCCGATGGTTTCCGAGGAAGCTGCCCTTCAGATGGATATGCTTGGACACAGTTTCTACGTATTTACGAATGCGGAAACGGATGAAACGAACATCGTATATAAACGTCGTGACGGCCGCTACGGTCTGATCGAGACCTGATATCCCCCCTTGTAGTGATACGGGGAAATGAAGAACGGAGCACCGGATAACGGTATTTAAAATAGCGGGCTGCATGGGAGGACAATCCCTGTGCAGTCCGCTTTTCTCATGACGATTGCAACGTACGGCGAATTTTTACTCACTTTTTACATAAAAATGAAAAGTTCACAGGTGCAAAATCGGTTTTCTCCCTCATATAAGCGCCCTGAATGCCTTTCTTCCATCTTTGTCATCCATAAGCCGGATGTGCTATAAAAAGGTAAAGAAAAGGAGCGATGTGGTATGTGCGGGAAATGCGAACGTCTGGAAGCGAGAGTCCGGCAGCAGGAGGAGACGGTGGCTCAGCTCATTGAAATGATAGCCTCCGTAAACGGAAAGATGCAGTCGTTGAGCGAGAAGGAAAAAGGAGTCCGCGGGAGGCGGTGATTAGTTGTCACGCCTGTTCGGCTAGTGTTATCATATAGAATGGATATATTTACGATATTGCTATGATACAGAGGAGCGTTCAACATGCTTGGATCATTGAAAAAAATATTTGGAGACGGGAACCAGCGTGAAATCAAACGTCTGCAGAAAATTGTCGATAAGATTGAAGCCCTGGAACCGGAAATAGAAAAGCTTACAGATGAAGAACTGCGTCAGAAAACAGATGAATTCAAAAAACGCTACGAAGACGGGGAAACGCTTGATGATCTGCTTAATGAAGCCTACGCCGTCGTCCGTGAAGGGGCGAAGCGCGTATTAGGTATGCGTCCGTTCCCGGTACAGATCATGGGGGCGATTTCCATGCACGAGGGGAATATTGCCGAGATGAAGACCGGGGAAGGGAAAACACTCGCGTCCACTATGCCTGCCTATTTAAATGCCCTGTCCGGCGAGGGCGTCCACATCGTCACTGTGAACGATTATCTGGCGAGCCGTGACTCGGAGGATATGGGAGAGCTTTACGACTTCCTCGGACTGACGACCGGACTGAATGCGAACGGCCTGTCTAAAGAAGAGAAGCGCGCGGCTTACAATGCGGATATTACGTACGGAACGAACAACGAGTACGGGTTCGATTACCTGCGCGATAATATGGTGCTGTACAAGGAACAGATGGTACAGCGGCCGCTTCCATTTGCAATTATTGACGAAGTCGACTCGATCCTTATCGATGAAGCGCGTACGCCGCTCATCATTTCGGGAACGGCGAAAAAGTCGGCGGATATGTACAATGCGGCCAATGCGTTCGTACGTCTGCTGAAGATAGATGAAGACTTCACGTATGACGAAAAGACGAAAAACGTTCAGCTGACTGAAGACGGTATCGATAAAGCGGAGCGCTATTTCAAAATTGAGAACCTGTTCGATCTCGGTAACGTGGCGCTCATCCACCACATTAACCAGGGTCTGAAAGCCCAGGAGACGATGCACCGCGATGCGGACTACGTCGTACAGGACGGGGAAGTCGTTATCGTCGACCAGTTTACGGGCCGCCTTATGCAGGGCCGCCGCTACAGTGACGGTCTGCACCAGGCAATCGAAGCGAAGGAAGGACTGCCGATTCAGAATGAAAGTATGACGCTTGCGTCCATCACGTTCCAGAACTTCTTCCGTATGTACGATAAGATTGCCGGTATGACCGGTACGGCGAAGACGGAAGCCGAAGAGTTTCTGAGCATCTACAATATGCACGTCGTCCAGATTCCTACGAATAAACAGATTATCAGGGAGGACCATGCCGATCTTGTATATAAAACGACCGACGGGAAGTTCCGTGCCGTCGTTGAAGAAATCAAGGAACGGTACGAAAAAGGGCAGCCTGTTCTTGTCGGTACCGTGGCGGTCGAGACGAGTGAAATCATTTCCCGTTACTTGAAGAAAGCGGGCGTGCCGCACAACGTGCTGAACGCGAAGAACCACTTCCGGGAAGCGGAAATCATCGAAAATGCCGGCCAGAAAGGTGCTATCACGATTGCGACCAACATGGCCGGCCGTGGTACGGACATCAAACTCGGCGAAGGCGTCGTCGATCTCGGCGGTCTTGCGGTTATTGGTACCGAACGTCACGAATCGCGACGGATCGATAACCAGCTCCGTGGCCGTTCCGGTCGTCAGGGAGACCCCGGTATGTCACGGTTTTACCTTTCGACCGACGATGAACTGATGCGCCGGTTCGCCTCCGATAACGTCCGCAGCATGATGGAGCGTCTCGGCATGGATGATTCTCAGCCGATCGAGAGTAAAATGATCTCCCGCGCCGTGGAATCTGCCCAGCGCCGCGTGGAAGGAAACAACTTCGATGCGCGTAAGACGATCCTCTCTTTCGACGACGTCCTCCGCCAGCAGCGGGAAGTCATTTATAAGCAGCGCTATGAAGTGCTCACTTCCGAGAATCTGCGGGAAATCGTCGAGCAGATGATCGAGCGTACGGTCGCGCGTACCGTGCAGGCCCATACGGCTGATGAAGTCGATGAAAACTGGGAAATCGACGCCATCGTCAACTATTTGCGTTCGAATCTGCTGATGGAAGGCGACATTTCGGAAGACGATCTTAAAGGGAAAGAACCGGAAGAGATGAAAGAGCTTATTATGAAGAAAATACTCGAGCGCTACGATGAGAAAGAAGCGGAGCTCACCGAAGAACAGATGCGTGAGTTCGAGAAAGTTATTCTTCTTCGTACCGTGGACCAGAAATGGATGGATCACATTGACCAGATGGATCAGCTTCGTCAGGGAATCCACCTGCGTGCCTACGGACAGAATGACCCTCTCCAGGAATATCAGATGGAAGGGTTCCGCATGTTCGAGGAAATGGTCCAGGCGATCGATGAAGAGTCGAGCCGCTACGTCATGAAAGCGGAGATCCGCAACAACCTGCAGCGTCAGGAAGTTGCCGAAGGAGCCACCGCCGTTTCCGGAGATGGGGAAACCAAAGAGAAGAAAAAAGCGAAACCGTACGTGAAGCAGGATACGGTCGGACGTAACGACCCGTGTCCGTGCGGAAGCGGCAAGAAATATAAAAACTGCCACGGCAGCTGATTCATCCCCTGATTTTGGGGAGGTACACATTATTTAGGAGTGATCAGTAAAATGGAAATGTCAGAAATCAAGCACAAGCTGGACGAAGCGAGCCGGCAACTACAGAACTTCAGGGGGTCTCTTTGACGTCGATCAGCGGAAGACCCGAATCGCCGAACTTGAAGAGCAGATGACCGAGCCCGACTTCTGGAACGACCAGGAGACGGCTCAGGAAGTCATCCAGGAAGTGAATGGACTGAAAGGCCTCGTGCACACACTGGAGGATTATGAAGAAACCCTCGGAAACCTGGAAGTCTCCTATGAACTGGTGAAAGAGGAAGAAGACGAGGAACTGCGTGCGGATCTTGAGACGGAGACCGAGCAGCTTCATAAGGACCTTGATCAATTCGAGCTCGACATCCTTCTGAGCGAACCTTACGATAAGAACAATGCGATTCTCGAGCTGCATCCCGGTGCGGGCGGTACGGAATCGCAGGACTGGACGAGCATGCTTCTTCGTATGTATAAGCGCTGGGCCGAATCCCGCGGGTTCAAGGTGGAAACCCTCGATTACCTTCCCGGGGACGAAGCCGGTGTGAAGAGCGTCACGCTCATGATCAAAGGGCACAACGCCTACGGCTATCTGAAAGCAGAAAAAGGGGTGCACCGTCTCGTACGTATTTCACCTTTCGATTCTTCCGGACGTCGCCACACGTCATTCGCCTCCTGCGAAGTGATGCCGGAGTTCAACGATGAAGTGGAGATCGACGTGAAGAACGAAGATCTGAAAATCGATACGTACCGGGCAAGCGGTGCCGGCGGTCAGCACGTCAATACGACGGACTCGGCCGTCCGTATCACCCACCTGCCGACGAACACGATTGTGACGTGTCAAAATGAGCGGTCCCAGATCAAAAACCGGGAGCAGGCCATGAAAATGCTGAAGTCGAAGCTGTACCAGCAGGAAATTGAACGGCAGCAGCAGGAAATGGACGAAATCCGCGGAGAACAGAAAGAAATCGGATGGGGGAGCCAGATCCGCTCTTACGTCTTCCATCCATACAATATGGTGAAAGACCACCGGACGAATACCGAAAGCGGGAATACCCAGGGCGTCATGGACGGACAGCTGAACATGTTCATCAATGCCTACCTGCGTTCCCGGATGGACGGGTAACACCATCCGTATAAAAGACACGGCGAACACTTTCGCTGTGTCTTTTCTTTTGTTCCCGGAACCCGCCTTCCGGTATGGATCCCTTTAACGTAGCAGTACGTTATCTTGCTGTCATTTACAGAAAAATGCGGTACTGGTATACTCCTTAACGGTTAAAGATTGGAGGGGTTCCGTGGTTACACTGGATAAATATCGGAGAGAACCGATGCCGCCCCGGATGCGGCTGGCGATAGAATTCTCCTACGTCATTATCGGTTCTTTATTCATAGCACTTGCATTCAACCTGTTCCTGCTTCCGAACAATATCGCCTCCGGCGGTGTGGCGGGTATCAGTACGATTACGAAAGATGTGTTCGGCTGGGAACCCGGAATTGTGCAGTGGGTGTTGAACATCCTGTTTTTCTCGATGGGACTGTTCATCCTCGGAAAAAATTTCGGAATCAAATCTCTCGTCGGGACGCTCATTCTACCATTTTTCGTCCTGATTACGAGTGACGTTGTAACACCGACGGAAGACCCGCTGCTCGGGGCCATCTTCGGCGGAATGGGGATCGGTCTCGGCCTCGGTATCGTCTTCCGCGGGCGGGCGTCGACGGGCGGAGTGGATCTTGGAGCACAGGTGCTCCACAAATTCACGAAGCTGCCTCTAGGTATCTGTATCGCCATTCTCGACGGAACGATCGTATTCTCCTCCGCTATCGTATTCTCGGTGGAGGAGGGTCTTTATGCCCTTATCTCTTTATTCATTACGAGCCGTACGATCGATCTCGTCCAGGTCGGTTTCAATACGTCGAAAAACGTCATGATCATTTCAAAAAAAGAAATGGAAGTGAGACGTGCACTCCTGAATGATATCGACCGCGGGGTAACAGTGCTGAGAGGGGCCGGCGGGTATACCGAGGAAGACCGCCCGGTCATTATGTGCGTCGTGCAGCAGAACGAGTTCACGAAACTGACACGTACTATTAAGGAAATCGATCCGGGAGCCTTCATTGTAACGATGAACGCAACGGAAGTTCTCGGTGAGGGTTTCAAAACTTCCTGAATAGGTTATAATGACAATATATGAAAATTTAAGGAGGTATTATATGAAGTGGAAATTGTTGACGGTCCTGTTCGCTGCTATGTTTGTACTTGCAGCCTGTGGGGGAGGCGGAGATGAAGGATCCTCCGGTGACTCCGGCGGCGACACGGGTACGGAAGAACAGGAAAGTTCCGGTGAAAGCAGCGGCGGTGAAGTGGATTCTGCAGCTGCTGAAGAAGCGTTCCAGGCTAACTGTGCAAGCTGCCACGGCGGTGACCTCGGCGGCGGTGTCGGACCTGCTCTTGATAGTGTAGGAGCTGACATGTCCCAGGATGATATTGTCACTATCATACAGAACGGAAGAGGCGACATGCCGGCTCAGGATGTAGACGAAGAAACTGCTACACAAATTGCAGGCTGGTTGGCTCAGAAAAAATAATACTTACTTTTATCTTCCCGGTGTGACTTTTACACCGGGGAGTTTTTTTATGGGGAAAACGTGACGATTGTTCACTATTGATAACGAATTGTAGTTTTAATGAAATGTAAATGTAACAATTTGTTGAACTAAATAAGATAAAATGAATGATATACTATGTTCAGACTTTCAACAGAGAGAAAAAGAGAAAAAATACGGGAAAGTCGATTTTAAAGAAAAGTATAGGTGGTTAACTTATGATTGAAATGCAGGGAGTTTACAAGACTTACCCTAACGGTGTCACTGCATTGAATGGTCTCGACGTGCGGATTCAACAGGGGGAATTCGTTTACGTGGTAGGACCGAGTGGCGCGGGGAAATCGACGTTCACGAAACTGATTTTCCGGGAGGAGAAACCTTCGAAAGGGAGTATCCACATCAACGATCTGGATCTGGCAGCGATGAAGGAAAGACGGATCCCTAAGCTGCGGCGGAATATCGGAGTCGTTTATCAGGACTTCCGTCTGCTGCCGAGACTTACCGTTTACGAAAACGTCGCTTTCGCTCTTGAAGTGATCGAAGAGCGCCCGGCCGAAATCAAGACCCGCGTTATGGACGTTCTCGAACAGGTGCGGCTCAAGAACAAAGCGAGATTCATACCTGACGAGCTCTCAGGGGGAGAGCAGCAGCGTGTATCGATCGCAAGAGCCATCGCCAACCGTCCGCGCATTTTGATTGCGGATGAACCGACCGGGAATCTGGATCCTGAGACCTCATGGGAAATTATGCATATTCTCGAAGAAATAAACCAGACCGGCACGACAATCCTTATGGCTACCCACAACCGTGAAGTGGTGAACCGGGTGCGTAAACGTGTCATTGCTATTGAAGACGGAGTTATCGTACGGGATGAGCGTCGGGGGGATTACGGCTATGAAGATTAGAACGATAGGCCGTCACCTCCGCGAAGGCCGTAAGAGTGTTTTCCGTAACGGGTGGATGACGGTATCGGCCATAGGAGCGACCACGACGACGCTGTTGCTGGTCGGAGTGTTCCTCGCTGTAATGCTGAACCTGAACCAGTTCGCAAATTCCATCGAAAATGATATTGAAGTCCGCGTATTTATCGAACGTACTGCAGATGAAAGTCAGGTCGAACAGCTCGGTGATGATATCGAAGCGATCAATGAAGTGGCTTCGGTGGAATACTCATCCAAAGACGAAGAGCTTGAAGGGCTCGTGGACAGTCTCGGAGATGAGGGGAAAGCGTTCGAACTGTTCGATCAGACGAATCCGCTCAATGACGTGTTCGTCATTGATCCCTCCAGCCCTTCCGCCGCAGATTCCATCGCCTCCGATGTCAGGGAGCTGAAGTTCGTGGATGAAGTGGATTACGGAGAGGAAGTCGTGCAGAGAATTTTTACTTTCAATGAATATGCACGCACCATAGGCCTTGTGCTCATTATAGGTCTCGTTTTTACGGCTATATTCCTTATTTCGAATACGGTACGTATAACGATAGTGGCAAGAAGAAAAGAAATCGGAATCATGAAGCTCGTCGGGGCGACCAATGCGTTCATACGCTGGCCTTTCTTCATTGAAGGGATGCTTCTCGGCCTGCTTGGCTCTATCATCCCGATTGCGGCTGTAACCGGAGGTTATTATTACCTTTATTATCATTTGAGAGATTCGATCAATTTCGATTTCGTCCAGCTTCTGCCTTTTAATCCATTCATATGGCAGCTGTCGGGACTTATTCTGGCAATAGGCGTGTTCATCGGCATTTGGGGAAGTGTGATGAGCGTGCGTAAATTCTTGAAAGTATAGACAGTCTTAGGGAGGAATACGGGAAATGAACAAAGGACCATCCATGCTGTTGATAACAGCACTAATTGCAGCTTTACTATTCACCGCCCTTCCGGGGAGCGCATTTGCGAATCTCGGCAGCGTAAATAATAAGATCAGCAATTTACAGGAAGAAAAGAAAAACGTCGACGATAAGCAGAATGACGTATCCGAAGAGAAGAACCAGAAAGAAACGGAACTCTCCGAAAACGAAAAGAAACAGGCGAAAGAGGAAGAAGCGATTAAAAAGATAGATTCGAAGCTTTCCGATACGCTTGCGAAACTGAGAGAGAAAGAAGACGAAATCTCGGCAACGAAAGAAGAGATCGAAGAACTTAAGAAAGAAATCGCCGACCTTGAAGAAAGTATAACCAAAAGGGAAGAGATCCTGACGGACCGTCTCCGTTCACTTCAGCAGAACGGCGGAGACGTGAAGTACCTGGAAGTGCTGCTTGATTCCCAGAGTTTCGGGGACTTTCTGGAACGTGCTTCCGCTGTTACGACCATCATGGACCAGGATAAGAACATCTTCGATACCCACGTGGAAGAGAAGAAAATGCTTGAGAATAAGAAACAGGAACTGGTCGATAAAAAATCTTCACTCGAAGAGCAGAGAGCGGATCTGAAGCAGCTGAAGGCCGATCTCGACAGTCAGTTGAAAGAGAAAGAGAAGCTGATGGAAGAGCTTGAAATAGAACATGGAGAGCTGCACAATACTAAACTTAATCTTGAGGAAGAACAGCAGATCCTCGAGAGACAGGAAGCTTCCATCCAGTCCGCTATTCAGGAAGCGGAAAAACGCGCTGCCGAAATAGAAAAGCAGAAGCGTGAAGAAGAAAGAAAACGGAAAGAAGAAGAACGGAAGAGAAAAGAAGCGGCAGCAGCTAAAGCCGAAGCAGAGGCAAAAGCTGAAGCTGAAGCTGAAGCTGAAGCACAAGCCGCTGAACAGGAAGAAGCAGAACCGGTTGAGGAAACACCGGAAGTGAGCACAGCGAGTGCTTCAGACAGCAGCTCTTCCGCCGCTCCGGAAGAAGCATCCAAGCCTGAAACGTCCACATCCTCAGCAACAGAAAGTCCGGCACCTGAGCCGGAACCTGAACCTGAACCTGAACCTGAACCGGAAGCATCAGCACCCGCTACAGGAGGATTTATAAATCCAGCTCCGGGTCCGGTTACTTCCGAGATGGGCCCTCGCTGGGGTCGCATGCATACGGGAATAGACATCGGCGGAAACGGAATCCCGATTAAAGCCTCCGCTTCCGGCCAGGTCTTCCGTTCGTACCAGTCCGGCTCCTATGGGAATGTCGTTATGCTTACGCATTCCATTAACGGGAAGGTGTATACGACAGTGTACGCCCATATGCAGAACAGAGAAGTATCAGAGGGGGACTGGGTGAGCCAGGGTCAGCAGCTCGGCCTTATGGGGAACACAGGACGGTCCACCGGTCCTCACCTTCACTTTGAATTGCACGAAGGTCGATGGAGTCAGGATAAACGGAACGCCGTCAACCCGCGCAAATATGTCAACTTTTAATAAGAGTTTCCACTTCCCGGGTGTTCGATTAACCCGGGGAGTTTTTTTGTAATAATAAATCTGAATTTTTAAATAAATGTATTGACTTACCCGTTTTATTCATTATAATGAACAGTAAGAGGTGAATAACATTCCCGACAGGAATAGTCGAACTCCTCTTAAAACAGTGCTTTACCCAGCGTGGGCAATGAAACCTTAAATAAATCCTGCTTTAACGAAAAGGCAAACCTTATGAAAATAAGGGACGCAAAGCCATGGGTCTAAGGGAGAATCATCCTAAGACAGCCGGTTATCGAAAAAAGGTGGTGATGATCAGTGACGAATAGCTGTTTGTTGAATACGCACAGTTACGAGGTGAAGCTGCATCCGATGCAGAATTCTCCTTAACATATACGCGTGATTACGAAATGATTGAATCATTGCCCAAAAAACAGACCTTGAAGCAGTATATATAAATACCCACTCTATGTATGGAACGAAGAACACTCCCCCCTTCAATATGATAGATCAACGGATTATAAAAAAATGCCCGGTCTTTTATTAAAACCGGTGAGCACATGAAAGAGTCAGGAGACAACTCCCCGGTCGAGCTCCGGATAAACGTCGCTCTATTTCCCGGGAAATAGTTCCGCTGCTCCCGGTGAGGTCTCCCTCCGATTTTAATGAAGACGAGACATGATGATTCCCGCCGTTACCATCGACTCTCCCACTCTTAAGTCCTGATAACGGTTATTATTAAGCCCTGCTTCTCTCTGAATGAGAGGTGCAGGGTTTTTGAATGTGAAAAAACAATAGAGCGGGTTTCTTTTTCTATGTTAAGATTAGGAAAGTATTTAAGTTCTTCAGAGAAAGGTGCCTTCACTATGAATTGGAAAAATCGTCACATAATTATACTGGCCGTTGTCGCGCTGCTCGTCGGGGCTGCCGGAACGTATATCGGTATGCAGTGGTTCGCTCCGGAAGAGACAGCGACGTCCACAGAGGACTCTTCATCCGGAAAAAGCTTCGGGGACATGACGCAGGAGGAGCAGAAAGCTTTTATAGAGAATGCCCAGGGGTCCTCGAATTTAAAAAAGGTGGAAAAGGCTTACACTCTCATTAACGAACGTTACGTGGAAGATGTGGATAAGAGTACACTCGTCGAAGGTGCCATAGAAGGTATGATCAATAAACTGGATGATCCCTACAGTACGTACATGGATCAGGAGACGATGGAGCAATTCAACCAGTCCATCGAGTCCTCATTTCAGGGGATAGGGGCTGAAGTGAGTATGGTGGACGATAAAGTGACCATCGTTGCACCTATCAAAGGATCTCCCGCCGAGGAAGCGGGGCTGAAGCCGAATGACCAGGTTCTGAAAATAGACGGGGATTCGACGAAGGGTCTCGATCTTCAGGAGGCGGTCAATAAAATACGCGGGGAGAAAGGTACGGAAGTCACGCTCACCGTCGATCGCCCGGGAGCGCCGGAGCCGATTGAAATAACGATCACCCGTGATGATATTCCGAAAGAATCCGTGTACAAGGACACGAAAGAGGTAGACGGAAAGAAAGTCGGCGTCCTTGAAATAACGTCTTTCTCCGAAGAGACGTCGAAAGAGTTCAAGAAACATTTGACCGACCTTGAAGAAGAAGGAATCGAAGGGCTGGTCATTGACGTACGGGGGAATCCCGGCGGACTATTCACAGACGTTCAGGACGTGCTGAAGCAGCTCGTTCCGGACGACAAGCCGATCGTTCAGATCGAAAGCAGGGACGGAGAGAATTCGAAATACTATTCCGAACGCAGTTCCGGAAAAGAGTATCCGATTTCCGTGCTGATTGATGAAGGAAGTGCCTCCGCCTCCGAAATCCTCGCCGCTGCGATGAAAGAGATCGGCGATCACCCGGTGGTCGGTACTACGAGTTTCGGTAAAGGTACAGTGCAGCAGGCCGTGCCGATGGGGGATGGCAGTACGTTGAAACTGACGATGTTTAAATGGCTCACTCCGGATGGCAACTGGATCCATGAAGAAGGTGTGACGCCTACGAAAAAAGTGAAGCAGCCGGCATTTTTCTACACCCATCCCGTAACGGCCGAAAAGACGCTCGATACGTCGTCTTCCGGCGACAAGGTGAAAAACATTCAGCAGATGCTGAAGGGTCTCGGATACGGTAAGACGGAAACGGACGGTTCTTACGGAGAAGGTACGGAAGCTGCCGTAAAAGCGTTCCAGCAGGACCATGATCTGGAAGCCACAGGGGCCGTCAATGAAAAGACGGGCGGTGAGCTTGAGAAACAGGTCGTCGAAGAAGTGCAGAAAGAAGAGAATGACAGACAGATGCAGAAAGCGCTCGACGTCCTTTTCCGGGATGCCTGAGACCGGAAGTCATAAGACCTGCAGCCCGGGCGGCTGCGGGTCTTTTTACAGAGAGAATACGCACGTGGTGAATGAAAACGATTCTCATATTCATTGACAATCCACAACCTGCCACGTAAAATCTTATACAGAAACTATTTTTGTCCCGTCGTATAACTTTGGAAACGATAACCCTACAGAGTATAAAGGGAGAGATCCTATGGATACACTACAAACGAACAAACTCACATTAGGATACGGAGACTCGATCATCATCGACTCACTCGATATAGAAATCCCGAAAGGTGAAATAACCGTCCTGATCGGAAGTAACGGGTGCGGGAAGTCTACGCTTCTACGTTCCCTTGCCCGCCTTCTTAAACCGAAAGACGGCCAGGTGGTACTCGATCAGAAGGATATTTCCCAGATGAAAACGAAAGAGGTAGCCAAAAAGATGGCCATCCTTCCGCAAAGTCCGTCCACTCCGGAAGGTCTTACCGTCTACCAGCTGGTCAAACAGGGTCGTCACCCTTACCAGTCTTTCACGAAACGCTGGTCGAACGATGATGAACAGGCGGTGGAGAAGGCCCTTGTCGATACCAATCTCGTCGAACTGAAAGAAAGAACGGTCGACTCCCTTTCCGGCGGTCAGCGTCAGCGTGCCTGGATTGCGATGACGCTCGCCCAGGACACCGAGACTCTTCTCCTGGATGAGCCGACGACGTATCTCGACATGACCCATCAGATTGAAGTGCTCGATCTTCTGTTCGATCTGAATAAAGATCATGGCAGAACGATCGTAATGGTGCTTCACGACATCAACCTCGCCTGCCGTTATGCCGACCATATCGTAGCGGTCCGCGACCAGACCGTCTATACACAGGGAAGACCTGAAGAAGTGGTTTCCTGTGAAATGATGCATAACGTGTTCGATATGATGTGTGATGTGAGAGAGGATCCTTTGTTCGGTACGCCGATGTGCATCCCGCACGGGAAAGGGCGCTGTCTCATCAAACAGGCGCAGGAAGAAGCGAAACAGAAACAGCACATATATTCCGTTACGTAATCGAACCCTCCTGGACGGGAGGGTTTTTTTATGCGCATCCTCAGGAGAAAATATATCCCCGTTGTACACCTTTTCAATAAAAGTTCATAATTTAAGTGGAAAGGCAGATTTCTAAGTGTGCAGTTTCGTGGTAAGATGAAGATGGATGCTTATGGAAAGTGTTAAAGATAAGGAAGGATACCGATGAAGAAATTTTCTATATTTACAGTGGGAGTAACGTTCCTTTCCCTTATACTCGGCAATCTGGTTGTGGCGACGGATTCAGGCGATGCCTGCGGTACGTCGTGGCCTTTTTGTAATGGAAAAGTGATCCCTGACCTGACAGATTTTCACATACTGGTGGAATATTCCCACCGCCTGTTCATACCGCTCCTGACCGTCGTCACGCTTATTAACGCGGCAGGTGCTATATACTTTTTCAGGAAAAATAGAGCAGTGCTCGCGTTTGCAGTATTGAGTCTGCTGCTTCTCATCATCCAGTCGCTCATCGGTGGATTCAACGTACTCCTCGGTACACCGCCGGGCTTCACGACTCTCGATGTCACTTTCAGTCAGCTGCTCCTTTTGAACAACGTACTGTTAAGTTACAGTCTGCATGAGAAGAAGGTATCGCTTGATAAGAAACACGCCGGTACCGTGAAGATGAGCTACCGCGCTTTCCTGCTCGGATTCCTTTTTTACGTGGCCCAGGTGATATTCGGGGCTTTCTTTAAACACAGCCGGGCAAGCAACGTCATGATGGATATCGGAGCGGAAGAATATCTGATCCGGTCCGAGACGCTGGCGGACGCCCTGTTTTCGATTCACTGGGTAGCCACCGTCGTCATTCTTGTAAGTGCGATATGGTTCATCTTTTATGCTTCCAAATTCAGATATCACGTATTTCTGTCGTGGCTTTATTTCCTCACCATTTTATTGAACGGAGCGGTAGGGCTCGTGATCGTCGTTACCGGAAACGTCATTCTGGCTTCTTCGATACATATGATCCTCTCGACGCTTACGATGATGGTGGGCGGCGCCATACTGGGAGGATACTGGTTCAAGCTTCACCAGCGGACAATGCGCGCCTGACAGATAAAAACAGCGGCTTCGCCTTTCAAAAGGCGGGCCGCTGTTTTTATGTTCAATGGTTTACGTCTTCAGCTGGAACAGTTCCCGGATATCTTCTTCGCTTAAGCTCTGAAGCATGGATTCTCCGGGCTGGATGATCTGGTCAACGAGATCACGCTTTTTCTGCTGCAGCTGATAAATTCTTTCTTCAATCGTGCCTTCGGAGATCATGCGGATCACCTGTACACTTTTCTTCTGTCCGATACGGTGGGCACGTCCGGCTGCCTGTTCTTCCACTGCCGGATTCCACCACAGGTCGTACAGGATGACCGTATCGGCCCCTGTAAGGTTCAAACCGGTACCGCCCGCTTTCAGGGAAATGAGGAAAATGTCATTTTCTCCTCCATTGAATCGTTCCACATATTCCATACGTTTATCCGATTTCGTGCTCCCGTCCAGATAAAAGCAGTTGTAGCCGAGAGAGGTGAGTTCATCGTACAGCAATGAAAGCATACTCGAGAACTGGGAAAACAGCAGCACCCGGTGATTGTTCTGTTTCAGTTCGTCCAGCAGTTCTTTCAGCTGATCGAGTTTGCCGGAAGTGCCTTCGTAGTTTTCGAGAAACAGAGCAGGGTGGCAGCAGATCTGGCGCAGTCTCGTCAGTCCTGCCAGTATTTCGATCTTCCCTTTCTGCAGTCCTTTGTTCTGAATCGTGTCTTTCACGTCTTTCTGGATTCTTTCGAGATAGGCCAGATACACTTCTTTCTGGTTTCTCGTCAGTTCGGAATACTGGACCGATTCCATTTTATCCGGGAGGTCATCGAGCACTTCCGTTTTCATACGACGAAGGATGAATGGCCGGGTCATCCGGGAAATCTGACTGTGCGGCAGGTTGAGAAACTCTTTTTTATTTTTGTAGAAGCCGGGCATCAGCGTCTGGAAAATCGCCCAGAGTTCGGTCAGAGCGTTCTCGATCGGCGTACCGCTCAAAGCAAAACGGTGCTTCGCATGGATCAGCCTCGTCGCTTTTGATACCTTCGTCGCTTCATTTTTGATGGCCTGGGCCTCATCCAGAATGAAAGCATGGAACTGGTCCGTTTCGTACGCCTCCGCGTCACGGCGGAGCAGCGGGTAGGAAGTGACCCAAATATCCGCCTCCGACTCCTCCCGTATCTGTTCCCTTTCCTCCCGGGAGCCGGAAATGACTTCGGCTTTCAGGCCGGGCGCGAACGTTTCGATTTCCTTCTTCCAGTTGAAGACGAGTGAAGCGGGGGCGACGATGAGTGATCGTCCCACGTTCCCTTTATCTTCGAGTTCCGACAGAAGGAAAGTGATCGTCTGAATCGTTTTACCAAGCCCCATATCATCCGCCAGTATTCCCCCGAGAGAATAATCGGCGAGCGTCTTCATCCAGCGGAAGCCGGTGATCTGGTAAGGACGCAGTTCCGCATCAAGGCCGGAAGGGAGCGGGTGACGGCTCGTTTCGGGATTCCTCAGGTGAGTGATGAGCGTCTGGAATCTCTTTTGCCGCTCCTCCTCGCTCAGTTCCAGCACCTCATCCACCTGCATGCTTCGCATCTGCGAGACGGAGATCGTCGAACCGTCGAGAGAATGGACGTCGAGTTCGTCGGCGAATTCCCGGAACCGGTCGAACGACTCGTTCTGCAGGGAGAGAAGAGTGCCGTCTTTCAGCCGGAAATACTTCTGTTTTTCCATAGCCGCCTGCATGACGTTCGTAATATCTTCGTCATCGATCCCGTCGATTGCAAAAGAGATATCGAGCCAGTCCGTCGATTCGTTTATATCGATCGTCGGTTTCAGCACAGGAGCCGACTGCAGCAGATGTTTCAGCCGTGACGATAAGTACACTTCGGCCTGTTCCTGAAGACGGGGGAGAGTCTCCCTTAAGAAAGTATCGATTTTTTCTTCGTCGTCGATATAGACGAAAGAACCGTCAAACTTGAAGTCCGCCTGCTCGATAAGCTGCATGATTTCGTCTTCTTTCTGAAAATCCCTTTTTACGATCGCCTGATGGTCGGAAGAGGGACGGAAAGGGTCGATACCGTGATCGCCGTAAAGAAACTCGACGTCGATGGTAAGCAGCCAGTCGCGCTGATCGATGGATACGATGCTTCTTACATCTTTTTTGATGATCGACTGTTTCGCCGTTTCGCTGTAGTGCACGTCCCCGGCTTCCTCGAGTACCGGCAGTACGTGGGAAACGATGCCCTCCATATCTTCCGCCGGAATCACCTGGGGCCTGGAGGCAGAGAAAGGGATGGCCTCTTTCCATTTGCGGATTACGTCGTGCTGCTCTTTCGTAAGGGCATAAATCGTATGTCCTTCATACATCAGCCGGTAATCGGACAGGTGCCGGTAGTTCTCCAGTTCCCGGAACGACAGAACGAAATCTTCCTGCCTCCGGTTTACGTGGAAGGACAGTTCCGGTAGCTCCCTGTATTGAAGAGGACCGGGACCCGCCTTCTGTTCCACTATCTTCGTATGTGACTCCGCCAGCAATTCAAGAAGCCGGTGGGCATGAGCGGGAGGTATGGGTAAATACCTCTTTTCCCGGGGAAGAGAAAACTGATCGAAAAACCGTTCTTCTCCTATTATGACGGAAAGAAGGTCGAGAATGGCCGCATCGGTTGCAAAGAGCTGATGAACAGCCGGGTTGTACGTGAATTTCTTCGTTACGGGCAGTTCCTTCTCTTCCGTAACGTGGGTGACGCAGTTTCTTATATCTTTCATGACGTAGGGCTGATACTCCCCCATCTTCAGTTCCAGGGACAGAGCCCGGCTGGACACGTGGAGATAGTAGTGGAACATGAGCGTCGTCTTTTCTTCCGGAAGAACGGTCTCCCGGCGGAAAACTTCGGTCAGCGGTCCCGAATAGGAAACGGGTTTCGGGGACGAGGTATCCCGGGCGAGCGCAGGTGAGAGCTTCTGCATCATCTCTTCCCGAATAGCCAGAAGTACGGCCGCTATATGCTTACAAGTAAAGTACGTTTCGTAAGCTTTGCATTCACAGGTGCTGTCGAAATCGTCCTCATCATAAAAGAAGACCCGCACCTCGTAATCGTCCGTGCCCGTTACTACCGCCCGCCACGACTGGATGGCTTCATTGTAGGAAAGTCCATATACTTTTCCACGTTCGAAGTACGTTTTCCCGCGTTCAAAAAACGCTTCTCCGGTGAGCTGTTTAATTTTGTTCGGTTGTAGTAAAGTAGCTTGCATTGCCGGCATCCTAACTGTTTCAATATTTTCATTCATGTATCGCGTGTATTTAAGCATGGTCCTGATGATCTCCGCCTCCGAAAAACCCGGGGCGGTTTTATCCACTTTTCCTATTATAACAATTATTTTCGTTTTTTGTTGTGCTATACTTTAAAGAAATGAACGATGGAGAATGAGACAGGAAGCGCCGGAGCCGGCTGCACGGATTGATTTTGAAGCGGTTGTGTGCTACTTTTTGTTGAGGGAATGATCAGAGTGGAGGAATTAGAAATGTCAATACAGGAAGAGGTCGGAAAGCGGCGGACGTTTGCGATAATATCGCACCCGGACGCCGGAAAGACGACGATGACCGAGAAAATGCTGCTGTTCGGAAACATGATCCGTTCCGCAGGTACTGTAAAAGGGAAGAAATCAGGAAAATTTGCGACATCCGACTGGATGGAAATAGAGAAACAGCGTGGAATCTCCGTGACCTCGAGTGTCATGAATTTCCCGTACCGGGGTTACCAGGTAAACATTCTCGACACTCCCGGCCACGAAGATTTCAGTGAAGACACCTACCGGACGCTGACGGCGGTGGACGCTGTCGTTATGATCATCGATGCGACGAAGGGAATCGAAGCTCAGACGCTGAAGCTGTTCAAAGTATGCCGGATGAGAGGTATTCCGATTTTTACATTCATGAACAAACTGGATCGCGAAGGACGGGAGCCGTTCGACCTTCTGGAGGAAATCGAGACGGAACTGGAAATCGAAACTTATCCGATGACGTGGCCCGTCGGGATGGGTAAGAGATTCGAAGGGGTGTTCGACCGTCACAACGAGCAGTTCGTCCGCTTTTCGGGAGACGAGCGGGAAGAGTACATCCCGTACAGCGAGCTCGATCAGCACCCGGAACTTACGGAAAATCCGACGTATAAGGAAGCGGAAGATGAGCTGTCTCTCGTTGATGAAGCAGGGGATACGTTTGAAATCGAGAAAGTTCTGAGAGGAGAACAGACCCCCGTATTCTTCGGGAGCGCTCTTGCACCGTTCGGCGTGGAAACCTTCTTCGACACTTTCATCGATATGGCACCGGCTCCGACGCCGCGGAAGTCGACGAAGGGGCTGGTTTCTCCTGAGAATGAAGAATTCTCCGGATTCATTTTCAAAATCCAGGCCAATATGAACCCGAAACACCGCGACCGCGTCGCTTTCGTCCGGGTCTGTTCCGGCAAGTTCGAGCGGGGCATGAGCGTCACTCTCGGGCGGACCGGGAAAGCATTCAAACTGGCCCAGTCCCAGCAGTTCGTCGCTTCCTCCAGTAATACGGTGGAAGAAGGATACGCCGGGGACATCATCGGCATCTACGACCCGAACGTATACCGGATCGGGGATACACTGCTTACCGGGAAAGAGACGTTCGAATACGACGAACTTCCTCAGTTCCCGCCGGAGCAGTTCAAAAAAGTAACGGCCAAAAACGTCATGAAGTCGAAACAGTTCTACAAAGGAATCGAGCAGCTCGTACAGGAAGGTGCCATTCAGCTATTCAAACGTCCGTACTTCGAAGACTATATCATTGGAGCGGTCGGGGAACTTCAGTTTGAAGTTTTTGAATACCGGATGAAGCATGAGTACAACGTCGATATTGAACTCACTCCTTACGGGGAGCGGATACCGCGCTGGCTGAAGGAAGACCAGGTGGACACTTCTCTCTTCGACGACAGGAATATGCTCGTCGAGGACCGGGAAGGCAACAAAGTCGCCCTGTTCAAAAACGACTTCTCGCTGCGCTGGTTCGTAGATAAGCACCCGGACATGGATCTTATCGACCTGTTTGAAGTCAATCAGTATACGCAGACGAACGAATAGACGGCCCTAAGGGTCGTCTGTTTTTTTGTGCCGGGAATACGGCAGGCGGGTTTTCCTTACGATGGGAGGGGATTTCCGCTTCCGAAGGTAACGATTCGGCGTAAATCCCTTCATAAACAGGGCGCATCTTCTTCTTCCCGCCCTCCGGTAACGAATGTTTGTTCGCAGGAGGTTAGAATGATAAACTATTGTGGTAAACTATAGAGGAAAAGATAAGAACGGAGGTTTTTCTTCGTGGAACATACATTTGAACTGCATTCGGATTTTTCCCCGGAAGGTGATCAGCCAAAGGCGATCCAGGAACTGGTGGAAAGAATCAACAGTAATAAAAAACACCACACGCTCCTCGGTGCCACGGGTACCGGGAAGACGTTCACTATGTCAAACGTCATTCAGGAAGTGAAGAAACCGACTCTCATCATCGCCCACAACAAGACGTTGGCCGGGCAGCTCTACAGTGAGTTCAAGGAATTTTTTCCGAACAATGCTGTCGAGTACTTCGTCAGTTACTACGACTATTACCAGCCGGAAGCTTACGTCCCCCAGACCGACACCTTTATCGAAAAAGACGCGAACATCAATGATGAAATAGATAAACTGAGGCACTCGGCGACATCTGCCCTATTCGAACGGGACGATGTCATCATCGTATCCAGTGTCTCCTGTATCTATGGTCTCGGTTCTCCGGAAGAGTACAAAAGCATGGTACTCTCCCTGCGTATGGGGATGGAAAAAGACCGGGACGAGCTGCTGCGGAATCTCGT
Organism: Salimicrobium salexigens; assembly: GCF_900156705.1. Classification (NCBI taxonomy): domain Bacteria; kingdom Bacillati; phylum Bacillota; class Bacilli; order Caryophanales; family Bacillaceae; genus Salimicrobium; species Salimicrobium salexigens. The sequence goes on from NZ_FTOK01000004.1 coordinate 116,728, forward strand.
CGACATCCAGTATGCCCGCAATGATATAGATTTTCAGCGCGGTACTTTTCGTGTGCGCGGGGATTCTGTCGAAATCATTCCGGCCTCAAGAGAGGAACACGCGATCCGGGTAGAGTTTTTCGGAGACGAAATCGACCGTATCCGGGAGGTTGACGTACTCACCGGTGACGTAATCGGTGACCGGGAACACGTCGCTATTTTCCCGGCATCCCACTTCGTAACGAGAGAAGAGAAGATGAAGAAAGCTATTGAAAATATAGAAAAAGAGCTGGAAGAGCAGCTGAAGATTTTCCGGGAAGAAGATAAGCTTCTCGAGGCCCAGCGCCTGGAGCAGCGGACGAATTATGACCTGGAGATGATGCGGGAGATGGGTTTCTGTTCGGGTATCGAGAACTACTCGAGACACCTGACGTTCCGGGAAAAAGGGGCTACTCCTTATACACTGCTCGACTATTTTCCGGAGGATTCCCTCATTATGGTGGATGAGTCCCACGTGACTATCCCGCAGATCCGCGGCATGTTCAACGGAGATAAAGCGAGAAAGCAGGTACTCGTCGATCACGGGTTCCGTCTGCCGTCTGCGCTTGATAACCGTCCGCTCATGTTCGAGGAGTTCGAAAAACACGTGAACGAAATCACTTATCTTTCGGCTACGCCGGGGCCTTATGAACTGGAACATACGGATAAAGTAACTGAACAGATTATCCGTCCTACCGGTCTGCTCGATCCGAAAATCGAAGTGCGGCCGATTCACGGACAAATTGACGACCTGATCGGAGAAGTATACAAACGGCAGGATAAAAACGAGCGGGTGCTCGTCACGACGCTTACGAAGAAAATGTCAGAGGATCTGACTGCCTATCTTAAAGAACTCGGCATTAAAGTGGCTTATCTGCACTCGGAGATCAAGACGCTTGAGCGTATCGAAATCATCCGTGATCTGCGGCTCGGGAAATACGACGTTCTCGTAGGTATCAACCTGCTGCGGGAAGGGATCGATATACCTGAAGTTTCACTTGTAACTATCCTTGATGCCGATAAGGAAGGGTTCCTCCGTTCCCAGCGCTCACTTATCCAGACGATAGGGCGTGCTGCAAGGAACGACGACGGTACCGTTATTATGTATGCCGACAAAATCACCGATTCCATGCAGATTGCCATGGATGAAACAGAGCGGCGACGTGAAAGACAGATCGCTTACAACGAAGAACACGGCATCACGCCGACGACAATCAACAAAGCGATCCGTGATGTCATTCAGGCTACGAGCGAAGCAGAGGAAGAAGAAGAGAGCCCTCTGTTCGATAAGAAACCGTCTGAAATGACGAAGCAGGAGCGTCAGGAATTCATCGATAATATGGAAACAGAAATGAAGCAGGCAGCAAGGGACCTCGATTTCGAACGGGCCGCCGAGCTGCGGGATATACTGCTTGAACTAAAAGCGGGAGGATGACTTGTACATGCCAAGCAAATATATAAGCATCAAAGGAGCAAGAGCCCACAACTTAAAAGGCGTGGATATCGACATTCCGAAGAATAAAATGGTAGTGATGACCGGACTCTCAGGCTCCGGTAAATCGTCTCTCGCTTTCGAAACGATTTATGCGGAAGGGCAGCGGCGCTACGTAGAATCACTGAGCGCCTACGCAAGGCAGTTCCTCGGTCAGATGGACAAGCCGGATGTGGACTCGATCGAAGGACTGTCCCCGGCGATTTCCATCGACCAGAAAACGACGAGTAAAAACCCGCGGTCCACGGTCGGAACAGTGACGGAGATTTATGACTATCTCCGCCTGCTTTACGCCCGTATCGGCCGACCGGTGTGTCCGAACCACGGCATAGAAATCGATTCCCAGACGATCCAGCAGATGGTCGATCAGCTCACCTCCTACGAGGAGCGGACGAAGATGCAGCTGCTCGCGCCGATCGTATCGGGACGCAAGGGAGAGCATAAGAAGACGCTCGAGCGTCTTCGTAAGGAAGGTTACGTACGTCTCCGGATTGACGGGGAAATGAGGGAAGTCTCCGAAGATATTGAACTGGAAAAGAACAAAAAGCATTCTATCGATGTTGTAGTGGACCGGGTAGTCGTAAAAGAAGGGGCGGAAGGACGGATCGCCGACTCTCTGGAAACGGCCCTTGAACTTGGCGGCGGACACGTAACTGTCGACGTAGTCGGTCAGGAAGAAGTGAGTTTCAGTGAACACCATGCCTGCCCGATTTGCGGATTCTCCGTCAGTGAACTGGAACCCCGTAAATTTTCTTTCAACAGCCCGTTCGGGGCCTGTGACCGATGTGACGGTCTCGGCGTGCAGCTTGAAGTGGACATAGACCTCGTCATCCCGAACTGGGACCTTTCCCTGAATGAGGGTGCGATTGCAGCGTGGCAGCCGACGAGCTCCCAGTACTACCCGCAGCTGCTGAAAAGCGTAAGCGCCCACTATGGAATCGATATGGATCTACCGGTAAAAGATATTCCGAAGCAGCAGCTGGAGCGCGTGCTGTACGGAAGCGGAGAAGAAACAATCCATTTCCGCTACGAGAATGACTTCGGAAAAGTCCGGGACAACGATATTTATTTTGAAGGTGTCATTCCGAACGTTTCGCGCCGCTACCGCGAGACTTCTTCCGACTTCATCCGCGAACAGATGGAAGAGTATATGGCGCAGAAACCGTGCCCGAAATGTAACGGCTACCGCCTCGGCAGAGAGGCCCTTTCCGTTAAAGTGAACGGGAAGCATATCGGTCAGGTGACGGACTTTTCCGTAACGGAAGCGAATAATTTCTTCGAAGACGTACCCCTGACCGAGAAGGAAAGAACAATCGCTAATATGATTTTGAAAGAGATCAGTGAACGGTTGAGCTTCCTCGCAAACGTAGGTCTCGATTACCTGACACTGTCCCGCTCTGCCGGTACGCTTTCGGGCGGAGAAGCTCAGCGGATACGACTTGCCACCCAGATTGGATCGGCACTGACGGGCGTACTGTACGTTCTCGATGAACCGTCCATCGGTCTGCATCAGCGGGACAACAACCGTCTGATCCAGACGCTGAAGCGTATGCGTGACCTCGATAACACGCTCATAGTGGTCGAGCACGACGAAGACACGATGCTCGAAGCAGACTACATCGTCGACATCGGGCCCGGAGCCGGAGAGAACGGCGGCCAGATTGTCGCCATGGGTACTCCGAAACAGGTGATGAAGAGCAAGAAGTCGCTGACCGGGCAGTACCTTGCCGGGAATCGGTTCATCCCTCTCCCGCTGAAACGGAGAAAACCGGACGGCCGGACCCTCAAAGTGAAAGAGGCGGAGGAAAACAACCTGAAAAAAGTAGACGCCGAAGTGCCGCTCGGGGTTTTCACCGCAGTGACGGGCGTATCCGGTTCCGGAAAAAGTACGCTCATCAATGAAATACTGTACAAGTCGCTGTCCATGAAGCTTCATAACGGAAAACAGAAGCCCGGGGCGCACGGAGCGATAGAAGGAATCGATCAGCTGGAGAAAGTGATCGAGATCAATCAGGCGCCGATCGGCCGGACGCCGAGATCCAACCCTGCGACTTATACGGGAGTCTTCGATAATATCCGTGATATTTTCGCAGATACGAACGAAGCGAAAATCCGCGGCTATAAAAAAGGAAGGTTCAGTTTCAACGTAAAAGGTGGCCGCTGTGAAGCCTGTCGCGGAGATGGTATCATCAAAATCGAAATGCATTTCCTTCCGGATGTATACGTCCCGTGTGAAGTGTGCGACGGAAAACGTTATAATAGAGAGACACTGGAAGTGAAATACAAGGGTAAAAATATAGCGGATGTGTTGGAGATGACGATCAGTGAAGCGCTCGACTTTTTCTCCAATCTTCCGAAAATCAAGCGGAAACTGCAGACAGTGGAAGACGTGGGACTCGGGTACGTAAGGCTCGGGCAGCCTGCAACTACTCTCTCCGGTGGGGAAGCCCAGCGCGTGAAGCTGGCGAGTGAACTGCACCGCCGTTCCACCGGGAAGTCGTTCTACATTCTGGACGAGCCGACGACCGGTCTGCACGTCGATGACATTTCAAGACTTCTGCAGGTGATCCAGCGGCTCGTAGACAATGGTGATTCGGTAGTGATCATCGAGCATAATCTCGATGTGATCAAGGAAGCGGATCACATCATCGATCTTGGCCCGGAAGGCGGAGACGGAGGCGGGAAAATCATCGCCACCGGTACGCCGGAAGCGGTGGCGGAAGAATCCGCATCCTACACCGGTAAGTTTTTGAAACCGATCCTTGAAAGAGATCGTAAACGCATGGAAGAACGTATGCAAGAGGGAGGCTGACGACATGGAACCGATTGTAAAAGAAGAAGCACAGAAAGAAATTGACAAATTCGCCGGTACGCCGGTGTATGTACATCTGGAAACGACGAACGGGGCGTATGCGAGTCACTTCAATGCCCAGGCACACAACGTCGGTGCCTTCATCCGCAATGCGAACGTTACGTATGAACACGGAAAAATAATCAGCACCGGCGGCGGCTACCGCGTCGGTCTGAAGCTTGAACTCGGCTGGGTATATGCCGAAGGACTCACGGATTACGAGGTAGATGAACAGAACCGTCTGCTGATGGCCGGACATGACGAACAGGGGCGGCTCATGGTAGCCCTTGAAATCAGCGAAACGCCGTTTGCCCACGAGGCCGATTATCATGAGTAAACGGGTCATCGTCATTTTTCCCCACCCTGATGATGAAACGTTCGGTGCCGGTGGGACGATAGCCTCTCTTGTGGAAGAAGGGGCGCACGTCACTTACTGGTGCGGAACGCTCGGGGAGATGGGACGTAACATGGGGAACCCGGTGTTCGCCAATCGTGAAACGTTGTCCATCCACAGGAAGAGGGAGCTCGAGGAAGCGGTATCGGTGCTTGGCATTGACGTCGTCCATCTCGGCTACAGAGATAAAACGATCGAATTTGAACCGCTGGAAGAAATGGTGACACACCTCCGGACGAAACTTGAAGAAGAGAAGCCGGACCTCGTTCTGACCCATTATCCGGGATATGCGGTCCATCCGGATCACGATGCTCTCGGACGGGCGGCGGTGGAAGCGGTGAAAGAAATGGAAGAGCCGCCGGAGCTCTGGCTGCACGCCATCTCGAACGATTCGGAGAAAGACCTCGGGGAACCGGCTATCGCCCGGGACATCAGCAACTACTGGGACACGAAATGGAAAGCGATCCGTACGCACCTTTCCCAGGCGGACGGTATGGTCGATCTGTTGAACAGGGAAGACCAGCTCGAACGGATGAAAACAGAACGTTTTTACACGGGAGATCAGCTCCGGTGATACCTGGTGCCGAAAAGGAGGAGTAGAGATGTCAGAAGAACGGATGAAAATACTTAAGATGATCGAACAGGGAGACATCAGTGCGGAGGAAGGAGCCAGACTTCTGGAATCCGTGAACGAGCCTGATAAAACCTACACGTGGAAAAGTTTTCTCGGCGATGCCGTGGACCGTGTCAAAAAGGGCGATTTCGATTTAAGCTTCGGCAATACGATCGATTTCGGGGAAGCGACGGAAGTGGACGCCACCTCGTTTGAGGATATGGACATTCATATCAACAACGGTTCCGTCCGGATCCTCACGCACGAAAAAGATACAGTGAAAGCGGAATATGAAGTGAAGATGTATCAGAGTTCTTCCGAAGAAGAGGCGAAGCAGCGTTTCCGGGAGGAAGTGCGTCTGGACACGTCCGCCGATCTGCTCAGACTGTCGAGCCCTTCGAACAAGATCAAAGTATCCGCGACGTTGTATGTCCCGGACCGTGCTTACGCTTTCGTGAAGACGAAGGTATTCAATGGCCGGGTCGATCTTTCGGCTCTGCGTGCGGAACAGGTGGAGACGAAAACGACCAACGGAGCTGTTACGCTGTCGGAAGTCCACGGAGAGAAAGCCAACGTGGAGACAGGCAACGGAAGCGTTGACTTTCAGAACTGTTCCTTCTCCCGGTGTGATGCCAGAACAATCAACGGCAAAGTAGCCGCGAGCGGTTCTTTCGTCAAACTCGATCTGTCGACGGTCTCCGGAGGAATCAATGTATCCGGGCAGGACCACCGTGCCGAACGCGGATTTTTCAAAACGTCCACCGGCTCCATCAACGTTCAGCTTCCGGAAGAGAAACGTATCGAAGGAAATCTTGCTTCGGCTTTCGGGAAACTGAGCTGCAAACTGGACAACTACAAACTGCTTTCCGATAAGAACGACTGGCTGACGAAAGAACTTAAATTCACGGCCAGGGAAGATTATGAAACGGTGTACTACGTGGACGCCGACGCCAAGTCCGGCTCCGTAACCGTATACTAGAAAGAGAGGGGGACAGATGATGAAGAATGCGCTGCTGCACGTAATCGTTAACGCAGTCGCTCTGCTCGTTGTGAGTGTGCTGTTTGATTCGATTCAGGTCGATGGATTTACGGGAGCCCTGTTCGCGGCTCTTATCCTTTCGATTCTGAACGCCATCATCCGGCCGATACTCGTCGTGCTGACGCTGCCGATTACCGTGCTTTCTCTCGGTCTCTTCCTGTTCGTCATCAACGCTATTACGCTCCTGCTCACAGACGCCCTTCTCGGAGGACTGTTCGAGATCGGAAGTTTCGGCGTCGCCATTCTGGCAGCCGTCCTTATCTCCATTGTGAACCTGGTGCTTAATAAATTGATACAGGATCTGTAATGATAAGCCTTCTCCGCGCGCAGCGGAGGAGGTTTTTTTAGTGCGGAGAGAGTTTCGTGACGTTCAGGCTGACAGTCCGTGTCTGAAGGTAACGAAAAAGCGGAAATCGTGCCCTTCAGCAGGAAAATGCACGGCCGAAGGGAACGATAACGCCGGAAAGGTTACATTCAACCGGAATACAGAGCGGTGAAGGTAACGAAAAGGAGGCGGACCCGTTCACGAAAAGTACAAACCGGCCGATGAACATCATCTTCCGCTTTTCTGCCCAGTCATGCTACAATGAAAAGCAGCGATAATTGATTTAGGGGGCGATAGCGTGGCGAAAGTAATAACCCAGGAGCTGCTGGACAGATTTGAATTAGAGTTACTGACCGGGGACTCGGGAGTACACAGGGAAATACATACGAGCGATATTTCAAGACCGGGCGTGGAGATGACAGGATATTTTAAATTTTATCCTAAAGAACGTCTGCAGGTACTCGGAAAAACGGAAGTTTCCTATTTGAACGAGCTCACGCAGGAACAGCTGCGGGAACGGATGGATAATCTTTGTACCGATGTGACACCGGGCATCGTCGTTACGCGCGGACTCGACGTCCCGCAGGAACTCGTGGATGCTGCCGAAGCAGGCGGAGTGCCCTTGATGAGCTCTCCTTATAAAACGACGCGGGTCATAAGCAGGCTGACTAATTTTCTGGAGACGAAATTCGCTCCGTTTACGGCTATCCACGGCGTGCTCGTCGATCTGTACGGAATCGGCGTGATGATTACAGGGAACAGCGGAGTCGGGAAGAGTGAAACCGCTCTTGAACTCGTCAAGCGCGGCCACCGGCTTGTAGCGGACGACAGCGTGGAGATCAGACAGGAAGATTACGATACGTTGATCGGGAACAGTCCGCCTCTCATCGAACATCTGCTTGAAATACGCGGCCTTGGAATCATCAACGTGATGACTCTGTTCGGGGCGGGTTCGGTACGGAGTCACAAGCGTATTACGATGGTCATCAACCTGGAACTGTGGAATGAAGAGAAACAGTATGACCGCGTCGGGCTCGATGAGGAAACGATGCGCATCATGGATGTGGAACTTCCGAAGTCGACGATTCCTGTCCGCCCGGGACGTAATTTGGCCGTCATCATCGAAGTGGCCGCCATGAATCTCCGTCTGAAGCGGATGGGGATCAACGCGGCGGAGGAATTTTCCGAGCGGCTGACGAACGTTATAGAAACCGGGGAAGATCAGCCGCCTTCCCCCGAAGACCGTTCCGAAGATTAAGGAGGAAGAAGTATGACTTGTACGACAGACCCTCTCGACCCCATATTTCTGGAGCTGGGAGTTCTCAACATTTACTGGTACGGGCTGATTATAGCGACCGGGGCCCTGCTTGGACTGTGGCTTGCGACTTATGAATCGGAACGGCTCGGTCTGAAAAAAGATTACATGGTGGATCTTTTGATTTATGCGATTCCGATTGCGATTCTCTCCGCCCGTATTTATTACGTTATTTTTGAATGGGACCGATATGCCGGCCAGCCGTTCTGGAAAGTCTTTGCCGTCTGGGAAGGCGGCATCGCCATTCACGGAGCGCTGATCGGATCGGTGCTGACGGCCATCGTGTATACGAAAGTGCGTAAATTATCGTTCTGGATGATGGCGGATATCGCCGCACCGAGTCTGATACTCGGTCAGGCCATCGGCCGGTGGGGGAACTTCATGAACCAGGAAGCGCACGGCGGCCCGGTTTCCGAAAGTTTTTATCAGAACGTGATGCAATATCTTCCCGGTTTCATCAACCAGCAGATGTGTATCGACGGCACATTGTACCACCCGACATTTTTGTATGAATCCTTATGGAATATTACGGGCTTCGTACTGCTTCTCCTTCTCGCAAGGAAAGTGAACCCCCGCCGCGGAGAAGTATTCTTAAGTTACGTCATCTGGTATTCGTTCGGCCGCTTCTTCATTGAAGCGATGCGGACGGACAGTCTGTATATCGTCGGCCAGCTGCGCACGGCCCAGGTCATCTCCATCGTCCTGATTATCAGTTCGTTACTTTTAATCTGGTACAGACGCAGAACGAAACAGGCGGACCGGCATTATAATGGAAAAAAAGTGAAACAGTGAGGCGATAATGATGCAGGAAATTTTTAAAAGGGGGCTGAAACAGGGCCTCGTTCTGACGTGGGCCCTCGGGAAGATCATCTTCCCGATTACCCTCCTCATGACTATTGTGCAGTATACGTCCGTGTTCCCGTGGCTCATGGATAAAATAGCACCGCTCCTCAGCGCGATCGGGCTTTCGGCGGAAGCTGCCGTGCCACTTGTCATCGGTAATTTCCTGAATTTATACGCGGGGATAGCAGCGATCATTTCTTTCGAATTTACGGTGAAAGAAGTATTCATCATGGCGATTATGCTGTCGTTTTCGCATAATCTGATTCTGGAGTCGGCCGTCGCCAAAAAAGTGGGAGTGAGCTGGTGGTTCGTAGTCGGCCTGCGGGTCGGGCTTGCTCTGTTCTCCGCCTGGATTATAAACGTTTTCTGGCAGGGGGGAGCGCAACTGGCTTCTTACGGATTCGCAACTTCCGGAGGGACGGACCCGTCCGGGGCTCTTGAGATCGCCTGGCACGGAGTGACGACTGCAATAATGGGGATCGTTCAGCTGGCGCTGATCGTTCTGCCGCTGATGATCGTGATGCAGTACTTGCGCGAACTCGGCTGGATCGGCACGTTCTCCTCCTGGATGGCCCCATTCATGAAAGTGCTCGGTATGAAACCGAACACGTCCACAACGGTTACGGCAGGACTTACGATCGGTCTTGCGTATGGAGCGGGCGTGATGATCCAGGCGGTGAAAGAAGACGGAGTTTCCAAAAAAGACATGTACCTCACAATGATCTTTCTCGTCTCCTGTCACGCTGTAGTGGAAGATACCCTTGTATTCATTCCGCTCGGCATTCCCGTATGGCCGCTGCTGGCTATACGTCTGGCGACAGCCATCATACTTACGGCGGCTGTCGGACTGGTGTGGAACTGGAAACTGGATAAGAAAGAGGCCACACGTCATTCCTATCAGGGAGGGTAAGCTATGCGCCGTACAGACAGATATGTGGTAACCGGAGCGAATTCGCTGTGGCAGCTTTATCAGACCGTGCCTTTTTCGAAAGTTGCGCGAAATTTCATCGTACTGCAAATGGCCCGCTACACTCCTTTCATCCCCTGGAAAAACTGGATGTACCGCCGTTTTCTCGGGATGGAAGTGGGGAACAGGACGGCGTTTGCACTGAAGGCTATGCCGGATGTGATGTTTCCGGAAAAAATAACTCTCGGCGCAAACTCAATCGTCGGCTATAATACGACGATCCTTACGCATGAGTATTTGACGAAGGAGTACCGGCTCGGGGAAGTGGTCATCGGTTCGGATGTCATGATCGGGGCCAACTGTACGATACTCCCGGGAGTGGCCATCGGTGACGGAGCCGTAATCGGCGCCGGGTCGCTCGTTCATAAAGATGTGGCGCCCGGAAGCGTCATGGGCGGAAATCCTCTGAGACCGCTCGGGAAAGGAGAAGTTCATGATTGAACAACAGGTACTGCCGGCAGTACGCCGCATGAAGGATTTTGAAACTCTGCTCGAATCGGATACGGAATACATGGTATTTCTGGAGACGAGAATCGGGCTGTTGAAAAGTATGGTCCGGGAAGCGAAGAAAAAGGGTAAAACCGTATTTATCCATGCCGATCTCGTTCAGGGACTGAAGACGGACGAATACGGAATGGAGTACCTGGGCCGGGAAATCCGCCCGGACGGAATCATTTCCACAAGATCCGGTGTCATCCAGCAGGCGAAACGGTATGGGATTACGTCGGTGCAGCGGCTGTTTCTGATTGACAGCCAGGCCCTCGTCCAGAATAAAAGACAGGTGCTGAAGACGGACCCTGACTACATCGAGCTCCTCCCGGGCATCCTCCCGGGGATGATCGCCGAAATAAAGCAGGAGCTTGAGATTCCCATCATTGCAGGGGGACTTATACGTACGGCGGGGGAAGTGGATGAAGCACTGAGCGCAGGAGCCGTCTCGGTCTCAACCTCCCAGCCTGAACTCTGGCGTTTTGCATAACGGTTGCTTTTTCGGAGAAACATCTGCTACAATGGACGTAAGTTAATAAATGGTCGGAGTGCAGGAGAGACCGCAGAACTTTACGCCCGGCGTAAAGTTGTCTGTGGTCTCTTTTTTTGTGGGGAGAAAAAATTCCTTTTCTGCTCCTCTGCATAACTTCCGGTTTATTAGGGAATACACGTATCAGACAATGATAGCGAAGGAAAGGGGTATAATTACATGAGTTTTTCCAGTTATGAACGTAAAGAACAGTTCCGTAAACTTACAGAAGAACAGTGGGATGTATTAGTGATCGGAGGAGGTATCACCGGAGCCGGTATCGCTCTTGATGCTTCGAGCCGCGGTATGAACACGGCTCTGGTTGAAATGCAGGATTATGCAGCGGGTACATCTTCCCGTTCAACGAAACTTGTCCACGGGGGACTGCGTTACCTGAAGCAGTTCGAAGTGAAAATGGTGGCGGAAGTAGGGAAAGAACGTGAAATCGTTTATGAAAACGGCCCTCACGTGACAACTCCCGAGTGGATGATGCTTCCATTTTACAAAGAAGGTAACTTCGGTCCGTATTCCACGAACCTTGGACTGATGGTCTATGATTTTCTTGCAGGCGTGAAAAAGGCGGAGCGCCGCCGCATGTTCTCCCCTGAAGAAGCGATGGAGAGAGAACCGCTTGTAAACGGCGAGAACCTGAAAGGTGCAGGTTTCTACGTCGAATATAAGACGGACGATGCCCGTCTGACGCTGGACGTTATGAAAAAAGCGGAAGAATTCGGAGCTACGGCTGCGAACTATGCGAAAGTGACCGATTTCATCTACGAAAACGGCAAAGTGACCGGAGCCGTCGTGGAAGATACGATCACCGGTGATACGTATCAGGTAAAAGCGAAGAAAATCATCAACGCCGGAGGCCCGTGGGTCGATACGCTGCGTGAAAAAGACGGATCGAAGAAAGGGAAATCGCTGAGACTGACGAAAGGGATCCACCTCGTTTTCGATCAGAGCACGTTCCCGCTCCACCAGGCGATTTATTTCGACAGCCCGGACGGCCGGATGATTTTCGCTATACCGCGGGACGGCAAAGCCTATATCGGAACGACCGATACAGTATACGAAGGGGATATCGCCCATCCGACGATGACGATTGAGGACCGGGATTATCTTCTGCGGGCGCTGAAGAGCATGTTCCCTCACGTAAACGTAACAAAAGACGATGTGGAATCCAGCTGGGCCGGTCTTCGTCCACTGATTTATGAAGAAGGGAAAGACCCTTCCGAGATTTCAAGAAAAGACGAAATTTTCGTTTCCGATTCCGGACTTATTTCCATGGCCGGCGGTAAATTGACCGGATACCGTAAGATGGCGGAAGATGCCGTAGATCTTATCCGTGATCAGCTGGCGAAAGACTACGGTGTCTACTTCGGAGATACCGATACTGTCCACATTCCGGTTTCCGGCGGGGAAGTCGGAGGTTCTGAAGGTTTCGAGAAATTCCAATACGAAAAAGTGATCGAGGGTGTGAAACACGGCCTTGAAAAAGAAGAAGCGGAGAGACTTGTAAGTTTCTACGGTGCCAACGTGGACAAACTTTACGCTCTATATGAAGAGAACAAAGTGAAAGCAGGAGAAGAGGAGATCGATCCGGTCGTATTCACTCAGCTTATCTACGCTCTGAAAGAAGAGCAGACGTACAAACCGGTGGATTTCTTCATCCGCCGTACCGGCGCCCTATTCTTCAACATCAACTTCGTGCGCGAGCACAAAGATAACGTAATCCGCTACATGGCGAAAGAACTTGAATGGACAGAGGAACAGACGAACGAATATAAAGAAGAACTGGAACAGCTGCTTATAGAAGCGGTGACGCCGGTGGAATATGCACGATAACAGGAATGAACCTGCAGGGATATTGTATCTTCTGCAGGTTTTTTTATGCCGGAAGAGTCTTAGCTTTTTGCCGGAATTTTCTCTATAATGAGAGAAGAAAGGGGATGAGGGAATGGATTCGGTGGAAAGTCTTATTAAAAAAGATGGAAGAAATCAGTGTCTGAGCGGAATCGCTCTCATGCTGGCCGGAGCCGGTATACTCATGTTTTTTCTCATCGGTAAAGGAGGGACAGGGTTGATGTTGATCTACGGAATTCCCGCTCTCGGTGTCGGTCTTTATTTCTTTCAGGCCGGATGGAAGGATCTCACAAAAGTCGACGGGGCGGCTGAACTGAAGATGACGCGCGACCCCGTAGCATTCCCTGAAGTTCCGAGAACGATGTACCTCGGAACCGGGGCAGGCAGAGACGCCCGTTTTTTTGATATGGATGGAAACGCCATGGGGGACATTACGGACAAAAAGACATCGATGGGCCGGGTGGCTGAACTGCTGTTGCTGTCCCCGGCATCGGCCAATTTTCCTTTACCACGGGTGTACCAGGTGAAAGAAGAAGGGGAAGTCCTGTACGAACTGGAAAAGAAAGGGTTTTCCCTTCGTTCGAAAGCTTACGTTAAGGGACACGAAGATACATACGTCGGATTGATGAAAGCAAAGAAAGATAAAGAGAGTAAACAGATGGTGTTCTCCTATCAGAAGAAAGATGAAACACTCTACTACACCTCGGGAGATCCTTATATCGGAAAATATTACGTAAAAGACAGCCGGGGCCGTACGCTTCTTACGCTGAAAAACGGGGCGATACCTGTAGGTGCTCCGGATAAACTGCAGCGGATGAACGGTTCTGTGATCGAATGGGAGACGACGGAAAACATTCCTTATACGCTGCTCTTATTCATTTTTTTCCTGTCGCACACGGAACAGTAACTATGGATTGACGCTATATCTTTATTTTGTTAGCATGTTAGCATGCTAAAGGATGAACGGGAGGACGGGCACGATGACGAAGAAACTCATGTTTGAAAAACCCCTGGGAATGCGCGATACGCTTCCTTTTTTCCACAATAAAAAAGAACACGTCAGAAAAAATATGGCACAGGTCATCGAATCGCACGGTTATCAGTTCATGGATACACCTCTCGTGGAGTATCACGAAACTGTCGGGAAGATGAGCGCGACTCATGATACGCACCTGTTCAAGCTTCTGGATCAGCAGGGACATACGCTCGTACTGCGTCCGGATATGACGGCGCCGATTGCACGGGTAGCCGCATCACAACTGAAAAAAGAAGGGTTTCCGCTCAGACTCGCCTACGACGGTTCCGTATTCCGTGCCCAGCAGTCGGAAGCGGGCAAACCCGCTCAGTTTGAACAGGTCGGGACAGAACTGATCGGCGATCATTCTTCGTACGGGGATGCCGAGGTGATTGCTCTTTTAATCGATTCCCTGAAACAGACGGGGCTCGAGGAATTCGTGATCACTGTCGGTCACATTGGTTACGTCCGTTCTCTTTTTGAAGAACTGCTTCCCGGGGATCAGGACGCGGTAGCTGCGCTGCTTTCCTATCTGCATCGTAAAAACTACGTCGGATACGAAAAATATGTCCGGTCGCTCGGAGTATCGCAGGAAGCGAAAGATAATCTGAACGCTCTGCTTCGACTCCGCGGCGGAGAGGGAGTGTTCGAAGAGGCCAGAGCCCTGTCTAAAGGCCAGGCGGGTCTGAAGGCGATGAACGACCTTAAACAGCTCTACCGGACGCTTCAGGAGTATGACGTGGCATCATTCGTACAGTTCGACCTGAATCTGATCAGTCACATGGATTACTACACGGGTATTCTGTTCGAAGGGTACGCTCCGAACGTCGGCGCTCTTCTCTGCAACGGCGGAAGATACGATACTCTGCTGCCGTCGTTTGAACTGAATGCTTCCGCGACCGGTTTCGCCGTACACGTGGAACGACTTGTCGAAGCGCTGGACGGGGCATCGGATACGAAGAAAGGCCCGCTATGCCTGCTTGTCGATGATGCTACATTCAAAGCAGGACTTCAGGAAGCGGCACGTCTGCGGCAACAGGGAGACCAGGTGGTTATCCAGCATATCGACCAGGTCGCGGATGTGGAGAAATTTTCTCTGAAATTCAAAACAGTGAGAGAAATGTATAAGGAAGGGGGCGACAGGTGATGACGAAACCGTTGACAATCGCTATGCCGAAAGGCCGCATATTCGAAGAGGCAGCCGGGCTGATGCAGCAGGCAGGGTATGATATAGGCGCCGGGGCGGAAGAATCAAGGAAACTGATTCTTGAATTTCCGGAGCAGAATATCAACGTAATGATGGCTAAACCGATGGACGTCGTAACTTACGTGGAGTACGGAGCGGCCGATATCGGAATCGCCGGCAAAGACGTTCTTCTTGAACAGGACCGGGACGTCTACGAAGTGCTTGATCTTAAAATAAGTCCCTGCTACATTGCGGTGGCCGGGCTGCCGGACCAGCCGCTCAGCCGGATTGCGCCGAAAATCGCCACGAAATATCCGAAAGTCGCATCCGACTATTACCGGGAGCAGGGGGAGCAGATCGAAATCATCCCTCTGAACGGATCGATCGAACTCGCACCCCTGATCGGTCTCAGCGACCGGATCGTCGACATCGTTTCCACCGGCCGCACCCTGAAGGAAAATGGGCTCGTGGAATATGAAAAAATCACCGAAATCACTTCCCGTCTTATCGTGAATCCGGTGAGCTACCGGACGAAAAGTGAGCGGATCGACCCGCTGATTGAGAAGATGGGCGAACAGGTAGGAGTGAATTCATGAGAAGACTGACGAGAGAAGACATCAAAAAATGGAAGACGTCGCGCCAGGAGGACACGTCGGACATCCAGGGGAAAGTCAATGACATCGTGAGTGGCGTACGCAGACGGGGGGATGCGGCTGTAAAGGAATACACGGAGAAATTCGACGGTATTTCCTTATCCGATTTCCGGGTGACGCGCGAGGAGATAAGTGACGCTTACGAATCGTTGAGCGGTAAATACCTGGACATTATTCAGGAAGCGGCCGGGAACATTCGCCGTTTTCATGAGAAACAGCTGCCTTCTTCGTGGTTTGATACATCCCAAGACGGTTCGATGCTTGGTCAGAAATACACCCCAATCGACAAAGCCGGTGTCTACGTGCCGGGAGGAACCGCAGCTTACCCGTCTTCGGTCATGATGAACATCATTCCGGCGCAGGTAGCCGGCGTGGAACGCATAGCCATGGTTACTCCGCCGGGGACGAACGGCCGGGTGCCGATCGGAGTACTTGCGACGGCCCAGATTCTCGGGGTAACAGAAATATACAAAATAGGGGGAGCACAGGCGATTGCCGCTCTTGCCTATGGTACAGAAACCATCCCTGCCGTGGATAAAATAACCGGACCAGGTAATATGTTCGTCGCCCTTGCCAAAAAGCAGGTGTTCGGAGATGTGGACATCGATATGATCGCCGGACCGAGCGAAATAGCTGTGCTCTGTGATCACACGGCCCGTGCAGGAGAAGTCGCGGCGGATCTGCTGTCGCAGGCGGAGCATGATGAAAGATCTTCTGCGGTATGCATCACTACGTCGCGTCAGCTGGCGGATGACCTGGACAGAGAAGTGAAAGAGCAGCTGAAACAGCTCCCGAGAAAGAATATCGCAGAAGCGAGCATCAACTTTTTTGGCGGCACAGTCGTCGTGGACACGATGACAGAGGCCGTGGACACGGTGAATGAGTTCGCTCCCGAGCATCTGGAAGTGATGACGGAGAACCCTTACGAACAGCTCGGCGCCATCAGGCATGCCGGGGCTATTTTCCTCGGTCCGTACAGTTCGGAACCTGTCGGCGACTATTTTGCAGGCCCCAACCATGTCCTGCCGACGAGCGGCACGGCCCGGTTCTCAAGTCCCTTGAACGTACATGACTTCATGAAGAAATCGAGTGTCATCTCCTACAGCGCAGCTGCGTGGCACAGGAATGTCGATAAAATTGCAAGTTTTGCCCGGCTCGAGGATCTCGAAGGGCACGCCCGGGCGGTGGAGAAAAGAAAGGAGCGGTTTGATGACTAGATCGGGGAGCGTAACGAGAAAGACGAGAGAGACGGAGATCGACCTGAAGCTTGAGGTGGACGGAGAGGGCGAAGCGGACCTGAACGTGCAGGTACCTTTTCTTTCCCATATGCTGGAGCTGTTCACGAAACACGGACTGTTCAATATGACACTCACCGGTAAGGGGGATGTGGAAGTGGATGATCATCACCTTACGGAAGATATAGGCATCTGCCTCGGCCAGGCACTGCATCAGGCTATCGGTGATAAGTACGGTATGAAGCGGTACGGATCGATGATGCTTCCGATGGACGAAGCACTCGTCACGGTAGCCGTCGATATGTCGGACCGGCCTCATCTCGAGTGGCATGCGGACATCCCTTCTCAGAAAATCGGGACGTTCGATACGGAAAATGTTCACGAATTTTTCTGGAAACTGGCTCTGGAAGCGAGAATGAACTTACACATCATCGTCCACCACGGTCATAATTCCCACCACATCGTCGAGGCTATGTTCAAGGCGCTCGGCCGGGCCCTCGACGAAGCGACCCGGGTCGACCCACGGGTCAAAGGAGTGCCGAGTACGAAAGGAAGTCTGTCATGATCGGAATCATCGATTACGGAATGGGAAACCTTTTCAGCGTATCAAAAGCATTGGAACGCCTGGATGTGGAATACTGCATAGGAGACAGGCCGGAGCAGCTGGAGCATGCCGACGGTCTTATACTGCCGGGTGTCGGTGCTTTTCCGGATGCGATGAAAGCTCTCGGAGAGCACGGCTTCCGCCAGTTCATCTTAGAAAAGATCGATCGGGGCGTACCGTTTTACGGGATCTGTCTCGGTATGCAGCTGCTGTTCGAAAGCAGTGAAGAAGGCGGCTTTACGGAAGGACTGGGAGTTTTCGAAGGAACGATCAAGCGTTTCCGGGGTGTAACGGATGCAGGGATGAAGTATAAGGTTCCTCATATGGGGTGGAACCGGCTGACACTTCATCATCCCGGCCACTTTGTACTTGAAAACGTCGGGGAGGAATACGTCTATTTCGTTCACTCCTACGTAGTGGAGACGGAGGACGAAGACGTTCTGCTGGCAACCGCCGATTACCACCGGGAGGTCCCGGCCATCATCGGGCGCGGGAATGTCGTGGCAAGTCAGTTTCATCCGGAGAAAAGCGGCAGGGCCGGAATTCAGCTGCTTGATAACTTCTGCAGCAAAGTGGAGAAACGGGACATCACCCGCAGGTAAGCAGTAATTATACAGGGAGAGCAGGTGGAAATATGAGTTTTACCATTTATCCTGCGATTGATATGCGCAACGGCAAATGCGTACGTCTCGAGCAGGGAGATTTCAGCAGGGAAACGATATATGGCGACAGCCCGTTCGACGTGGCCCGCGACTTTTCGGAAAAAGGGGCGTCGTGGATACATATGGTGGATCTGGACGGGGCGAAAGAAGGATCCAGAAAAAACGCCCGCGACGTCATCCGTGCAGCAGAAGAGCTGGACAGCCGGATTCAGGTCGGCGGCGGTATCCGTTCCATGGAAGACGCAGCCTTTTATCTTGATGCCGGCGTGGACCGGGTCATCATCGGCTCGCTTGCCGTGAAGAATCCGGAGCTGACGAAAGAACTTCTCCGTACGTACGGCTCCCGCATCGTCATCGGACTTGATGCAAAAGACGGGTACGTCGCGACGGAAGGCTGGCTTGAAACCTCGGAGATCAGGGCGGCGGACATTGGCCGGGAGTTACAGGAAGCGGGCGCTGCGACTTTCATCTATACAGACATTGCGCGTGACGGCATGCTCTCCGGCCCGAATACGGAGGAAATCGCGGCACTCGCTAAAGAGACGGGCGCCGAAGTAATCGCCTCGGGCGGCATTCAGGGGCTTGCGGATATACGGAAGCTGAAGCATCACAAAAATATCAGCGGTACGATTATCGGTAAGGCTCTTTATACCGGACGCTTCACGCTTACGGAAGCGCTGAAGGAGGAAGTGTAATGCTCGCAAAGCGCATCATCCCCTGTCTCGATGTCAAAGAGGGAAGAGTCGTAAAAGGTATACAGTTCGTCGACATCCGTGATGCGGGTGATCCGGTGGAACTGGCGAAGATGTATGACGAAGCCGGCGCGGACGAGCTCGTTTTTCTCGATATTTCAGCAACGCACGAAGGACAGAAAACGATGATCAATGTGGTGAGGGAAGTAGCCTCCGAACTTCTCATTCCGTTCACCGTCGGCGGCGGAATCCGGACTATCGCAGATATGCGGGAAACATTGCGGAACGGGGCGGATAAAGTAGCTGTCAACTCGGCGGCCGTAAAAAGGCCGGCTCTCATAAGAGAAGGTGCGGATTATTTCGGGTCCCAGTGTATCGTCGTCGCCATTGACGGAAACTGGGATGAAGAAAAGCGTGAATGGTTCGTCTACACTGCGGGCGGCCGTCACCGGACTGAACGGACGGTCACGGCATGGGCCGAGGAAGCGGAGCGTCTCGGAGCGGGAGAGATTCTTCTCACCTCCATGGACCAGGACGGTGAAAAGACGGGCTTCGATCTTGCAATGCTGAAAGCCGTTCAGGACATAGTGACGATTCCTGTTATAGCCTCCGGAGGCGCCGGAAACAAAGAACATTTCCATGAAGTGTTCACGGAAGTGGACGCTGATGCCGCCCTTGCAGCCTCTATTTTCCATTACAAAGAAACGTCGATTGAAAATGTGAAAGACTATCTGAGAAATAAAGGAGTGGAAGTACGGTGAAAATAGAAGATGTCGTATTCGATGAAAAAGGGCTAGTCCCGGCCATTGTCCAGGATGCCCGTTCCAAAACAGTGCTGACACTCGCCTATATGAACGAAGAGGCACTGAAACAGACGCTGCAGAGAAAAGAGACGGTTTTTTACAGCCGGTCGCGGCAGGAGCTGTGGCACAAAGGGGAAACGTCCGGGAATACCCAGAAGGTGGAAGCTATTACTTATGACTGTGACCAGGACGCTGTGCTCGTGCAGGTCACACCGGCAGGACCGGCCTGTCATACCGGCAGTTACAGCTGCTTCAAGGACGCTCTGCATACGGAGGAATCGGACCGTTACCGGATGCTGACAGAACTCGGAGAACTTCTCGCTAAAAGAAAAGCGGAACTTCCGGAAGGGTCGTATACGTCGAAACTGTTCCAGGAAGGAGTCGACCGGATTGCGAAAAAGATCGGGGAAGAAGCCGGGGAAGTCATAATCGCCGCGAAGAATGATGACCGCGAAGAACTGGCTCTTGAATCGGCCGATCTGCTCTTCCACCTATTGATGCTTCTGACAGACAGAAACGTCCCTCTGGATGACGTTCTTGCTGTCCTCGAGGAGCGCCACAGTAACTGATTCACGCGTCCTTTTGTCTTAAATGAAAAAACCTCTCACCACTCGCTCCGTTTTATGATATACTGCATAATTGGTAGTATTTTTGATACGGAACGAAAAACAGGAGGCAATTTATGACGACGATGGTAGAGGAAGAGAGCAAAGTCATTCCCTTTGTCCCGACCAGCAGTTTTTATTTCAGCCACGGGGTACAGGCTTTTCAGAACCGGTATTTCGACCGGGCGGTGCGCTGGTTGCGGAAAGCGATAGAAATAAATGAAAACGAACCATTGTATAAATGCCAACTTTCCGTCGTCTATACGGAAGTTGGTTCTTATCATGCAGCGAACCAGCTGTTGACAGACGTCCTCCGCGATAAAGGGGACGCCTATCCGGACTGTTATTATCTTATGGCGAACAACTACGCTCATCTCGGACTTTTTCAGGACGCCAGCAGGCATATCGACACGTATATGAAGAAAGACGAGGACGGGGAGTTCCGCGAAGCCGCGGAACAGCTTAAGGAAATGATCGATTCCCTTGAACCGGAAGAACGCGAGGAATTTCAATTTGATGAAGAGGACGAGCTTCTTGTCTACCAGGAAACGGTCCATTACCACCTTGAACATCACGAGTGGCAGGAAGCCCTTGCGCTTCTCGATGAAATGATGGAACTGTTCCCTTCCTTTCCGCTGACGAAGCATCAGTATGCTTACGCGCTTTTCCATACCGGGAAACAGGAAGCCGCGGTGGAGATGGAACGGGACTGGGCCGAAGAGTCGCCGGAGGATATCCATTGTCATATCAACCTGGTAACGTTTTACGTGGAGATGAATCAGTTCGAACTCGTGAAACACCACATTCACCAGTTGAAAAACGTCTTCCCGATGCATGAGGAACAGCAGCTGGCCGTAGCGACGGCTCTTACGAGAGCTGGGGAATATATGGAAGCGGCGGAACGGTTCCGGAAGCTCGGTAAAAAAGCTGTGAAAAACCGGTATCAGTACATGAAATGGTACAGCATCGCCTCTTTCCATACCGGAGATCCTCATAAAGCGGAAGAACTGTGGAAGAAGGGACGAGCCCGATTCCCTGTCCTGACGGAAACGGAAGGTCCGTGGATCATCGGATAAGCAAATAAATAGACGGACTGTGACAAATTTACTATGATGATGAAAGATTGAAAGACAAAGGAGTGAATAACCATGAATGAGGAGAACATTTATGACGTTATTATTATCGGTGCAGGGCCGGCGGGACTGACATCGGCTGTTTATACTTCACGGGCAAACATGAGCACACTGATCATTGAACGCGGAATTCCGGGCGGTCAGATGGCGAATACGGAAGATATAGAAAACTATCCGGGCTACGAAAGCATTCTCGGGCCGGACCTATCCAATAAAATGTTCGGCCACGCGAAGAAATTCGGTGCCGAATACGCCTACGGAGATATCAAAGAAATCATCGATGGCAAGGAGTACAAGACGATAGTAGCCGGAAAGAAAGAATATAAAGCGCGCTCTATCATTCTCGCTACCGGTGCCGAATACAAAGAACTCGGCGTTTCCGGAGAAAAAGAGCTCGGAGGCCGCGGCGTATCCTATTGTGCCGTATGTGACGGCGCCTTTTTCCGCGATAAGGAAATCGTTGTTGTCGGCGGCGGCGACTCTGCTGTGGAGGAGGGTGTTTATCTTACACGCTTCGCCAGCAAAGTTACCATCATTCACCGTCGTGACGAACTTCGGGCCCAGAAGATTCTTCAGGACCGTGCTTTCGAGAACGATAAAATCGACTTTATCTGGGACACAACTGTCAGTTCCATCAACGAAGTGAACGGTAAAGTAGGCAGTGTCACTCTCTATGATAAGAATGAAGAGAGAGAGTACGATCTGAAAACAGACGGAACATTCGTCTATATCGGTCTCATCCCGCTCAATACTCCTTTCCTTGACCTCGGTGTTACGAATGAGGAAGGGTACGTCGAGACGGATGAAAGAATGGAGACGAAGGTACCGGGTGTTTTTGCTGCCGGGGATATCCGTGATAAAGAGCTCCGTCAGATTGTGACGGCTACAGGAGATGGCAGTATTGCCGCCCAGTCTGCGCAAAACTATATCGAGAACCTGATGGAAGAACTTGAAAAAGTAGGTTCCTGAGAAACGTACGGACGGGAGTAATGGTTCTCCCGTCGGGCTGTCGCCCCTTTTTTAAGGTATATCTTTAAGGTGCAGGTGTTTATCACCTGCGCTTTTTTGTATAAGGCTGCGAAAACGTAGTATAATGAGGAAGAATAAAAAGCAACGTACCGATAAGGGGGAAAAGTATGGATCCGCAAGCATATAAAGCGAAACTTGTCATTATCACCGGTATGTCAGGCGCCGGTAAGACGGTGGCTGTTCAGAGTTTTGAAGATCTCGGCTACTTCTGCGTAGACAATCTGCCTCCGACGCTTCTTCCGAAATTTCTGGAACTGATGAAGGACCCGAGCAACAATATCCAGAACGTCGCTCTCGTAATGGATCTTCGCGGAAGGGAATTTTTCGACTCACTGATCGAGTCGCTTGATGCTCTGAGCCAGGAAGAGTGGGTCGAGGATCATATACTTTTCCTTGATGCCGAAGATCAGGAACTGGTGTCCCGTTATAAAGAAACGAGAAGAAGCCATCCGCTCGAACCGAAGGGGCTGCCGCTCGAAGGCATAAAGAAAGAAAGGGAAATGCTTGATGAGCTGAGGGGAAGAGCGCAGACTATATTCAATACCACGGATCTGAAACCGAAGGCGCTGCGCGAAGATATACTTCAGACATTTAAAGAGAAAGAGCAGCAGGTATTCTCTGTGCAGATGGTGTCTTTCGGTTTTAAACACGGTGTGCCGATTGATGCGGATCTTATGTTCGACGTGCGTTTCCTTCCCAACCCCCATTATATGGAGACGATGCGGCCGAAGACCGGCCTTGACGACGAAGTGGTCCAGTACGTTTTTAAATGGGCCGAAACGAAACAGTTCCTCGATAAACTGAAGGATCTGCTGGCTTTCATGCTTCCCCGCTATCGTAAAGAAGGGAAGTCCCAGATTGTAGTGGCGATCGGATGTACGGGAGGTCAGCACCGTTCTGTAGCGATTGCCGAATTTCTGGCTCAGCATTTCGCGGAGGATTTCCTCACGAAAGTGACGCACAGGGACATCGAAAAGAGAAGGGAACTTTCCTGATGGGACAGCCGGAGAACAAAGTGCTCGTCGTCGGGGGAGGAACGGGGATGCCCGTTCTTCTCAGAGGCCTGAAAAAGCAGCCTATTTCTCTGTCTGCTCTGGTGACAATCGCTGATGATGGTGGAAGCTCCGGAAAGATACGCTCGGAGATGGAAATCCCTGCTCCGGGGGACATCAGGAACGTAATTGCCGCTTTATCGGAAGCGGAGCCGATTCTGCTCGATCTTTTCCAACACAGGTTTCCGGATGGGAACGGCCTGTCCGGCCATTCGATGGGGAACCTTCTTCTCGTTGCACTGACAAATATGACGGGTGATTTTTATGATGGGATCAAGCAGCTCTCCCGCGTCCTTAACGTAAAAGGGGATATTTATCCTGTATCCAAATACTCGATGAATCTCCATGCCGAGATGGATGATGGGACGATCGTTTCCGGTGAATCGAAGATACCGGAGGCGAACAAGCGGATCAAACATCTGTTCCTGAGCCCGACGCCGGCCGAACCTCTGCCGGAAGCCATTGATGCTATCATGGATTCCGAACTGATCGTCATTTCGCCGGGAAGCCTTTACACAAGTATACTCCCGAATCTGATCATCCCCGAAGTGAAAGAGGCGCTCCGCGAAACAAAAGCGACTGTAACGTATGTGTGTAACGTAATGACCCAGGAAGGGGAGACTTCCCACTACACAGCCGCCGATCATCTGCAGGCGATCCATGATCACATCGGGGATGACGTGGTGGATTCCATCATTGTGCACAATAAGCCTATCCGCTCCGAGATGCGTGAACTTTACGCAAAAGAGAACGCACAGCCGGTCAGCTACGACCTCGACCGCCTGCGATCGATGAATATAAGGATTATCGAAGAAGACATCATTGACAGAACAAAACAGGTGATCCGTCACGACCCTGAGAAGCTGTCCAAATTGCTGTACAACATGATAAACGACCGCAGCGTTTAGAAAGGAGGGATGACGATGTCCTTCGCCTCTGAAATAAAGAAAGAACTTACGAATATGAAAGAAGACCTCGAAGCCAATGAAGCGGAACTCGCAGCCCTTGTAAGGATGAACGGCACTTTTTCGCTCAGAAACAAACAGTATCTGCTGGACGTACAGACGGAAAACGCAGCAATCGCCCGCCGTATTTATACGCTCATGAAGCAGCTGTTTCCTTACCCGGCCGAACTGCTCGTACGTAAGAAGATGCGTCTGAAGAAAAACAACGTCTACATCGTCCGGATGAAAGAGAATGCCGAAGTAATACTGAAGGAACTGGAAATACTGGAGGGACCTCTTTCCGTCAATAAAAAGATTCCCGCTAAGTATTCCGGTACGACGAAAGGAAAAAGGGCTTATCTGCGCGGGGCTTTCCTTGCCGGAGGGTCCGTCAATAACCCTGAAACGTCTTCCTATCATCTGGAAATGAATTCTTCGGATGAGTATCACAACGAAGAACTGTGCAAAATGATGAACACGTTCGACCTTCACGCCCGTACGCTCGAGAGGAGAAACGGTTTCATCACTTATTTGAAGGAAGCGGAGAAAATCACCGAATTTATCAGTAATATTGGCGCTCACCAGGCGCTTTTCAAGTTTGAAGACGTAAGAATTGTCCGTGATATGAGAAACTCGGTGAACCGTCTCGTCAATTGTGAAACGGCCAACCTCAACAAAACGATCGGAGCTGCCTTCCGTCAGGTGGAAAACATCCGTTTCATCAATAAAACAGTAGGTCTCGACGCGATGCCGCCGAAGCTGAGAGATCTGGCCCGGGTGCGTCTCGAGCATCAGGACGTCTCGCTGAAGGAACTCGGTGAACTGGTTCCGGGCGGCAAGATCAGTAAATCCGGAATCAATCACCGTCTGAAAAAAATCGATGAATTCGCTGAAAAAGTAAGACGAGGGGAAGTCTCCGGGACTTCGGGGAGGACCTGATGTATTAAAACGGTTTTCATGCTATAATGAGAACCACTGGAAACGTCACCCTTTCCCCGGGGACGTTTTTTTCGAACAGACTGTATGCGCTTTCAAAATAGATTATAAGAAGGAGGATGACCGGTGATAGAAAAAAAGGTGAAAGTCGAATTATCCACGGGACTGCAGGCGAGACCTGCCGCCCAGTTCGTCCAGCTGGCGAATCGTTTCAGCTCGGACGTCTTCATTGAAAAGAACGAAAAGCGGGTAAATGCCAAAAGTATAATGGGACTGATGAGTCTGGCTGTCGCAGGTGACGAAGAAGTAGTGCTTGTTACGGACGGGCATGATGAAGAAGAAGCCATGACGAAGCTCGAGGAATTTGTAAAAGAGGCATAAATGCTCAGTTGAAAAATATACATACAGAGAAAAGTCTCCGGAGCAGAGGTAAAAGAAGTCTGTATCAAAACTGAATAGCATACATGAAACCGGACGGTCCGTGACGTCCGGTTTTTTGCATTCAGAGAAGAGAGTCTGTACTGCCCGGTCATGATTTCAGGCACCGGGAGTTTCGTTATCCTGCCCTTCAGCCCGCTTCCTTCTCTCCGAAAGGAAGGAAAAAGCGGTTTTCGTGACCTTCGGAGGGGAAAAATCGTGCTGAACGTCACGATTACGTGATAATCCTTCCCTTCACCTCCCTCGGGAGCACGTGGAGGGAAGGAAAGAGGTGCACCAAATAAAAAAAGCGGGCAGTATGGAAAAGATCCATACTGCCCGCTTTTAAAGTGTTTTTCAATATAGAGTCGTAATAGTGAAATTAGTTCTCCATTACTTTGTCGATCAGACCATAGTCCACTGCTTCGTGAGCATCCATGAAGTTGTCACGGTCCGTGTCGCGCTGAATAACTTCATAAGGCTGACCGGTACGCTCGGAGAGAATCTTGTTCAGTTTCTCTCTCATTCTGATGATTCTGTTGGCATGGATTTCGATGTCGGAAGCCTGACCCTGAGTACCGCCGAGTGGCTGGTGGATCATCACTTCACTGTTCGGAAGTGCGTAGCGCTTGCCTTCCGTACCGGCGTTAAGCAGGAAAGCACCCATGGAAGCTGCCATACCTGTGCAGATAGTGGAAACGTCCGGTTTAATGAACTGCATCGTATCAAAGATAGCCATACCGGCAGTGATGGAACCGCCCGGAGAGTTGATGTACAGGGAGATGTCTTTATCGGGATCGTCCGCAGCCAGGAATAGAAGCTGGGCTACGATCGAGTTCGATACGTTATCATCGATCGGACTGCCGAGCATGATAATCCGGTCTTTTAACAGCCGGGAATAAATATCATAAGCCCGTTCCCCGCGGTTCGTCTGTTCAATTACTGTTGGTACTAGATTCATAATGTATTCCTCCTCATTACATTCTCAATGAATGATTTTGTATGTTCATCATACCTTTATGGTCAATGAAGGTCAAACAATTTACTTTCATATCCACGAATATTGTTTCCCTAATCCGGATGAAATAAACATTTAAAGGGGACTTGCGTTCTGAAGACATACCCTTTATAATGGTTTTTGTGTCGATATGCGCCCGTAGCTCAGCTGGATAGAGCGATAGATTCCGGTTCTATAGGTCGGGGGTTCAAGTCCTCTCGGGCGCACTTGTATATACCGGAAAGCTCTCCAATATCATTTGGAGGGCTTTTTTGTTACAATATAAGCAGTGAAATCATTGGTGTTCTTCATTCAGAAAAGGTCAGACAGCCGGAACTGTTCGACTTAAAAGTCGTGCAGGCATCCGGCTGAATCGCTTTGGACCAGGGAGGTACTGCTATGGCAAAAGTTATCCGCTTTACGATTTTATGGACGGAACAGTTGATGGAGAGCCGGAGAATTCATCTGTTCGATATGAAGACACAGAGCAGAATTTCTTTTAATCATGAACTGATAGAACGGGCTCCCAGATGGACGGTGGAAAAAGAACTGATCACGTTCCTTCAATCGAAAGAAAGAAAAATAGACAGCGGTTATTACGATGGAAAGAAGCATGCTTCCTAGCTGCTTCTTTTTAAGTGAAAAACTTTTCCATCAGTGGTAAAATGAAGAGGAAGTGAAGGTGGGATGGAGATGAACGAAATCACTCTGTTTTCAAGAAATAACTGTCCGCTTTGCGAAGAAGTGAAAGTCTGGATAGATCTGCTCGCTTATGATTATTCTTTTGAATTTCGGGAAAAGGATATAGAGGAGGACGATGATCTTCATGAAAAGTACGCCCTCCAGATTCCGGTCGTACATGTGAATGGCGAGGAACTCATTTTTCCGCAGTTGAGCGAAAATGCTGTAAGAGAGCGCTTGCAGAAGTATTAAACTTGCACTTTTCAACAGCAGTTGGTAGTATAGTTTGTGAAGGAAATATTTTTTGCTCCTAGCGGGACACAAAATGATGTAGTGGGACGTTATTGCCCCGATCTTCTTTTTAAACTGAAGGAGCAATGTTTATGAAAGAATGGATAGAATTACAGAAGAAACTTTATCCGGATGTTCTGGAGATTATTCAGAACAGATATCGGCTTCTCCATTACGTTTCACTTATGGAACCGATCGGACGCAGGACGCTTGCGGATAACCTGAATCTCAAGGAGCGCAGCATACGCTCCGAAGTCACCTTTCTGCAAAACGGCGGAATGGTGGAGGTGACGACGCGGGGGCTGTTGCTTACCGGGGAAGGTAAGTCCCTGCTTGAGAACATGGCCCCTTACATGAGGGAAGTTTCAGGGGTGAAGGTTTTAGAAGACCGTTTAAGGGAAAAGCTAAAACTGGAGTCTGTCATCGTCGTACCCGGCGACAGCGACGAGTCCGAGTGGGTGAAAGAGGAAATGGGAAAAGCGTGCGTCACGTACCTGCAGTCTATTTCGGGACCCGGTCAGACGCTTGCAGTGACCGGGGGGACGACGATGGCCTCCGTGGCTTCGAGAATGACCCCTTCGGCCGGGATGGAAGACTGGCTCTTCGTTCCGGCGCGGGGAGGCCTCGGAGAACGGGTGGAACATCAGGCGAATACGATTTGTGTGGAAATGGCCAAAAAAGCGATGGGGAACTACCGTCTGCTTTATGTGCCGGATCCGATCAGTGAAGAATCGTATCAGAACATTATCGAGGAACCTTCCGTCAAGGATGTCCTCGGTATCATCCGCTCTTCCGACATCGTCATCCACGGTCTCGGAGATGCACTTACGATGGCTAATCGGAGAAAGACACCCGATGACCAGCTTGCCGTAATTAAAGAAAGGCAGGCGGTAGGGGAAGCGTTCGGGTACTACTTCAGCCAGTCGGGTGAAGTAGTGCATAAGGTGAGAACGGTGGGTCTTCAGCTCGAGGACCTGGAAGGAGACAGAGAGGTGATTGCCGTCGCAGGCGGCAGTTCCAAAGCGGATGCCATCTCTTCTTACTTCCAGCCCGGCAAGAGCAGCGTTCTCATCACCGACGAAGGCGCCGCGAAAGAGTTGATGAGGGATACATCCCTTTAAATAATCAAATGTAATATTCTAAGGAGGAATTCAGCATGACAGTAAAAGTTGGTATTAACGGTTTTGGACGTATCGGACGTAACGTATTCCGTGCTGCACTGAAAAACGATGAAGTGGAAGTAGTAGCTGTAAACGACCTTACAGATGCGAATATGCTGGCTCACCTTCTTCAGTATGATACCGTTCACGGTACGCTTGAAGAAGAAGTTGAAGTCAACGGTGAGAACCTCGTAGTAGGCGGTAAAGAAATCATCGTAAAATCCGAAAAAGATCCGGCTCAGCTCGGTTGGGACGACCTCGGCGTAGAAGTGGTCATCGAATCGACAGGTCGCTTCACACAACGTGATGATGCCAAGAAACACATCGATGCAGGAGCTAAAAAAGTAATCATCTCCGCACCTGCCAAAGGTGAAGACCTTACAGTAGTTATGGGTGTCAACGAAGGTGACTATGATCAGGACAGCCACCATGTTATTTCCAATGCATCCTGCACTACGAACTGCCTGGCCCCATATGCGAAAGTACTCCATGACAAATTCGGAGTTAAGCGCGGTATGATGACTACAGTTCACTCTTACACGAACGATCAGCAGATCCTTGACCTGCCGCACAAAGACTATCGTCGTGCCCGTGCCGCAGCTCAGAATATCATTCCTACAACTACAGGTGCAGCTCAGGCTGTTACAAAAGTTCTTCCTGAACTTGAAGGCAAGCTGAGCGGTATGGCTATGCGCGTTCCGACACAAAACGTATCCATCGTTGACTTCGTGGCGGAACTTGACAAAGACGTTACTGTAGACGAAGTGAACAGTGCACTGAAAGAAGCTGCTGAAGGCGAACTTAAAGGAATTATGGGTTACAGTGAAGAGCCGCTTGTATCTTCCGACTATAACGGTAACACGAACTCTTCTGTAATCGATGCCCTTTCCACATTGAGCCTTGAAGGTAATATGGTGAAAGTCGTATCCTGGTACGACAACGAGTTCGGTTATTCCAGCCGTTGTGTGGACCTTGCTGCTTACCTTAAAAAACAAGGAATCTAAGCTTGAATCACTAAAAGGAGGAGGTCCTGTATCCTCCTCCTTTTCTTCATTTGCTGAAGAAAAAATTAATGTGTTTCCACTGATATCTTTAGTGGAAATATACATACCAGACAGATCAAAGGAGGTTCTCGGAAGATGAATAAACAGACGATCAGCGATATAGAAGTGGATGGTAAGACGGTTTTCTGCCGTGTGGACTTCAACGTGCCCATGAAGGACAAAGAAGTGACGGATGATACGAGAATCAAAGCGGCCCTGCCGACAATCCAGCATCTCACGGGCAACGGTGCGAAAGTTATTCTGGCAAGCCATCTGGGGCGTCCAAAAGGAGAAGCCCATGATGAGTTGAGGCTGGATCCGGTAGCGGAGCGTCTCAGTGATCTGCTTGGTGCGGAAGTACTGAAGTCGGATGAAGTGTACGGTCAGGAAGTGACAAAAGCGATTTCCGAAATGGAGCGTGGAAAAGTCCTTCTGCTTGAGAACGTGCGGTTTGACCCCGGGGAGGAGAAGAACGACCCGGAACTTGCCAGGCATTTCGCCGACATGGCTGACCTTTACGTCAATGATGCTTTCGGAGCGGCTCACCGTGCCCATGCGTCGACAGCAGGGGTGGCCGAGTACATCCCGGCAGTAGCCGGTTTCCTCATGCAGAAGGAACTGGAAGTGCTCGGGAATGCCCTCGCTGACCCGGAACGTCCGTTTACAGCTATTATCGGTGGTGCTAAAGTTAAAGATAAGATCGGTGTCATCGATAATCTTCTCGACAAAGTCGATAACCTAATCATCGGAGGCGGACTCGCCTACACGTTCGTGAAGGCACAGGGGTATGAAGTCGGCAAGTCGCTTCTCGAGGAAGATAAAATCGATCTTGCCAAACAGTACATGGAGAAAGCGAAAGAGAATAATGTGAATTTCGTTATGCCTGAAGACGTCATCGTTGCGGATGATTTCAGTGAGGATGCGAATACGAAAGAAGTAAGTATCGAAGAAATTCCGGAAGATTGGGAAGCTCTCGATATCGGGCCGAAAACCCGGGAAAACTATGCAGGTCTCGTCAAGGATTCGAAACTCATTATCTGGAACGGGCCGATGGGCGTTTTTGAAATGGATACGTTCGCCGGCGGTACAAAAGCTGTTGCAGAAGCCCTTGCCGGCACAGAAGGATATACAGTGATCGGCGGCGGAGATTCCGCAGCGGCAGTCGAAACGTTCGGCTATGCCAGTGATATGGATCACGTGTCCACAGGCGGAGGCGCTTCTCTTGAATTCATGGAAGGGAAAGAACTTCCGGGAGTAACGGTTCTGAACGATAAATAATCTGAAGAGGTGATGAATATGCGTAAGCAGGTAATCGCAGGAAACTGGAAAATGAATAAAACGCACACAGAAGCGGAATCTTTCATTAACGAAGTCAAAGGGAAAGTACCTTCGAAGGAGAGTGTGGAGTCCGTCGTTTGTGCCCCGTTCCCTTTTCTTCAGAAACTTGTGGAAGAAACGAAAGACTCGGATGTCGAAATAGGGGCACAGAACATGTACTTTGAGGAAAATGGTGCATTCACAGGCGAAGTCAGTCCGGTAATGCTGAAAGAACTCGGTGTCACGTACGTCGTGCTCGGCCACTCTGAACGTCGTGACGTTTTCGGTGAAACAGATGAAACGGTGAACAAAAAAGTCCATGCGGCTTTCGACCATGACCTCACTCCGATCGTATGTGTAGGGGAGTCTCTCGAGCAGCGCGAGTCGGATGAGACGATGAATCATATCGAGAGTCAGATTACTAAAGCTGTCGAAGGGCTTACAGACGATCAGGTGAAACAGCTGATCATTGCTTACGAACCGATCTGGGCCATCGGAACCGGACGTACTGCATCGAGTGAGCAGGCGAATGAAGTTTGCACCCATATCCGTAAAGTAGTCGGGAAGCTCTCCGGTGACGAAGCTGCAGAAGCAGTCCGCATCCAGTACGGAGGAAGTGTAAAGCCTGCAAACGTGGATGAACTGCTTTCTCAGTCGGATATTGACGGAGCTCTTGTAGGAGGCGCAAGTCTTGAAGCCGACTCCTTCCTGAAACTTGTGGAGGCAGGTAAACATGAGTAAACAGCCTTTAGCAGCACTGATCATTCTGGATGGTTACGGACTGCGTGATGAAGAATACGGAAATGCCGTAAAGGCGGCGAATACACCGAATTTCGACCGTTACTGGAGCCGCTTCCCTCATTCTCAGCTGACTGCCTGCGGAGAAGCGGTCGGTCTTCCGGAAGGACAGATGGGTAACTCGGAAGTGGGACACTTGAACATCGGCGCGGGCCGGGTGGTCTATCAAAGTCTGACCCGTATAAACATGGCTATACGGGAAGGAGACTTTTTTGAGAATGAAACACTTCTCGGAGCTGTCCGTCATGCCAAGGACAACGGTAAATCGCTGCACGTTTTCGGACTCCTCTCGGACGGGGGAATCCACAGCCACAACAGCCACATTTTAGCTATTATCGAACTTGCAGCAAAAGAAGGGCTCGAGGATGTATATTTGCACGCTTTTCTGGACGGCCGCGATGTAGGTCCGCAATCCGCTAAACAGTATCTGAAGGACACGGAAGATAAGCTGAAAGAGCTTGGAACAGGAAAGATAGCTACAGTTTCAGGTCGTTATTATGCAATGGACCGGGATAAACGCTGGGACCGTGTGAAAAAAGCTTATGACGCAATAGCACACGGTGAAGGAAAACAGGCTGCAGATACCCTCGAAGCAGTGGAAAAGTCCTACGAAGAGGATATACACGATGAATTCGTGCTGCCAATCGTAATGACGGATGAGAACGGTACGCCGATTGCTCAAGTGGAAAGCGAAGATTCCATTGTATATGCGAACTTCCGTCCGGACCGTGCGATCCAGCTGTCCCAGGCTTTTGCGAACGATGATTTCGAATACTTCGACCGCGGGGATGCACCGAAAGATATCTATTTCGTCTCGATGACGGAGTACAGCGAAACGGTGGATACGGATAAAGTCATCTTTCCGCCTAATGAGTTGAAAAATACAATCGGTGAGGTTCTGGCGAACAATAATATGACTCAGCTGCGCATCGCCGAAACGGAAAAATACCCCCACGTCACGTTCTTTATGAGCGGCGGCCGTGAAGAGGAATTCGAAGGGGAAGACCGTATTCTCATCAATTCCCCGGACGTAGCGACGTACGACATGAAACCGGAAATGAGCGCCTATGAAGTGACGGACGCGTTGCTTAAGGACCTGGATGAAGAGAAACACAATGCAATCATTCTTAACTTCGCCAACCCGGACATGGTCGGTCACTCCGGTAAGCTCGAACCGACGGTGAAAGCGATAGAAGCGGTGGACGAGTGTCTCGGTAAAATTGTCGATAAAATCATCGATAAAGGCGGATCGGCCATCATCACTGCCGATCACGGGAACTCTGATGAAGTGACGACGACCGAAGGGGACCCGATGACCGCCCATACGAAAAACCCGGTACCGGTCATCGTAACGAAAGAAGGAGCAGAGCTTACAGAAGACGGAATTCTCGGCGACCTTGCCCCGACTCTTCTCGATCTGCTGAATGTCGAAAAACCGGAAGATATGACCGGAAACTCGATCATTAAGAAATAACTAAACTACAATGACTGAAGGAGAGATTTTCATGCCATATATTACTGATGTTTATGCACGCGAAGTACTGGATTCCCGCGGGAACCCGACAGTGGAAGTGGAAGTGTACACGGAATCCGGAGCGTTCGGCACAGCTCTTGTTCCAAGTGGCGCTTCCACCGGAGAATATGAAGCAGTAGAACTACGTGACGGCGATAAAAACCGTTACCTCGGCAAAGGCGTTCAGAACGCCGTTGAAAACGTAAACGAAAAGATAGCTCCGAAGCTGCTCGGCATCGACGTAACCCAGCAGGTTATCATCGATAACCTTATGAGAGAATTCGACGGATCCGACAACAAAGGGAATCTGGGTGCAAACGCCATCCTAGGTGTTTCCATGGCAGTCGCCCGGGCAGGCGCAGAGTATTCCGAACTGCCGTTGTACAAGTATCTCGGCGGATTCTTCGCTCACACGCTTCCGACACCGATGATGAACATTCTTAACGGTGGAGAGCATGCGGACAACAACGTAGACATCCAGGAATTCATGATCATGCCTGTAGGTGCTCCTACATTCAAGGAAGGTCTCCGCATGGGTGCTGAAATTTTCCACGCGCTTAAGAAAGTTCTTAAGAACAAAGGGTATAATACTGGCGTCGGGGACGAAGGCGGATTCGCTCCGAACCTGAAATCCAACGAAGAAGCCCTCTCCACGATCATCGAAGCGATCGAAGAGGCAGGATATAAGCCGGACGAAGAAGTGCAGCTTGCTATGGACGTGGCGGCTTCCGAAATTTATGAAGACGGTACGTACAGCCTGAAAGGGGAAGGCGTAACGCGGACTTCTGAAGAAATGGTCGACTGGTATGAAGAACTGATCGGCAAATATCCGATCGTTTCCATTGAAGACGGCCTGGACGAAAACGATTGGGAAGGAACGAAGCTGCTTACGGACCGTATCGGTGACAAAGTACAGCTGGTCGGGGATGATCTGTTCGTTACCAACACAGAAAAACTCTCCCGTGCCATCGAGCAGGGTGTAGGAAACTCCATCCTTATCAAAGTGAACCAGATCGGTACGATGACGGAAACGTTCGACGCTATTGAAATGGCGAAACGTGCCGGCTATACTGCAGTCATCTCCCACCGTTCCGGAGAGACGGAAGATGCAACGATCGCTGATATCGCAGTTGCCACAAACGCCGGTCAGATTAAAACAGGGGCACCGTCCCGTACGGACCGCGTTGCGAAGTACAACCAGCTTCTGCGCATCGAGGATCAGCTGCTTGATACAGCCAAATATGCAGGAAAGACAGCTTTCTACAACCTGAATAAATAATACGGAATGACCGGCTCCCGGTTTTTGGGAGTCTGAAGGCCTTCGGGGTGTGCACCCCGGAGGTTTTATTTTTAGCTTTCTTCTGCGGAAGTATCTTTATCTTTTGCAATTACCTCCCCACGTAGTATTATGAGAGGACGAACGTACAGCGAAGGAGAAAAACTATGAAAAGAATCATCCAATTGTTAATAATGATAGCCCTCGTGTTTGCAGCTGTCAGCGCCTGGCAGGTGTGGACATACGGTGTAGAAGGAGAGAAAAAGGTAGATGCAGCCATCGTCCTTGGAGCGGCGCAGTGGGGCGGAAAACCGAGTCCGGTGTTTGAAGGAAGGATCCGTGAAGCAATCGAGCTGTACGAGGAAGGGAAGGTAGATTATCTGATTTTTACCGGGGGTAAGAGCGAAAAAGCGGAATTTTCCGAAGCGGAAGTAGGCAAAGGGAGTGCTATGGAAGCAGGAGTTCCGGAGGAAGATATATTACTGGAAGAAAGTTCACTTGAGACGAAAGAGAATCTCTCTGAATCAAAGAAACTTCTTGAAGAGAAATCGATTGGCAGCTTTTATCTAGTCAGTGACCGGTTCCACTTAAAACGAGCTACGGCTATGGCAACGGATATGGGAATCGACGCTGAGGGGGTGCCGACGGAATATTCCGCGTATCAATCACTGGAGACGAAGCTTCCATTCTTTTTCGAGGAATGGCTCCACTATATGTGGTATGAAGTCGGCAGCTGGGTGACCCCTGCATGAGCCGGAGACAATAAAATAAAGCTGCCGGAATTCCCGGCAGCTTCAGCTGAACCTGTAAGGGTTCAGTTTTTTTGTGAAGAAGAATCTCCATCCTGTTCCGGATGAGCATCAATCGTGTGTTTGTAGTCATATCCTTTGGAAATGACCGTGCCGAACGCTGCGGCCACACCGACGATGATAGCAATTGATACCAGCATTACGATTGTGAAGGTCATCAACAGTCCTCCTTTACTTCTTCTTCCGAAAACAGCCTATTCAAGACCTGCTTTCTCTTTCACGAAAGCGACCACGTCTTCAGACGTATTCATGGATAGAAGTTCGTCTTTGAAAGAACTCATTTCCGCTTTGGAAAGCCCGAGGATTTGAGTTCTTGCCGGAAGGATGGAAGAGGAACTCATGCTGAATTCATCAAGTCCAAGACCGAGAAGAATCGGAATGGCGATTTCATCCCCTGCCATCTCACCGCACATGCCGGCCCATTTTCCTTCTGCGTGGGCAGCTTCAATGACGTTGTTTACGAGATTGAGGATAGCCGGGTTATAAGGCTGATACAGGTAGGAAACGCGCTCATTCATCCGGTCGGCAGCCATCGTGTACTGAATAAGGTCATTCGTACCGATACTGAAAAAGTCGACCTCTTTGGCGAACTGCTTGGCCATTACGGCTGTCGCAGGGATTTCCACCATGATACCGACCTCAATGTTGTCCGCAACTTCTTTCCCTTCCCGGATGAGGTTTTCTTTCTCTTCGGTCAGAATAGCTTTCGCCTCGCGGAATTCGTCGAGCGTTGCAATCATCGGGAACATGATCTTCAGGTTTCCGTGTACGCTCGCCCGCAGCAGTGCCCGGAGCTGAGTACGGAAAATGTCGTCACGCTCAAGGCAGAGCCGGATAGCACGGAAGCCGAGGAACGGGTTCATTTCATCAGGAAGGTCGAGGTAGTCGAGCTCTTTATCTCCCCCGATGTCGAGTGTACGCACTACGACAGGCTTGTCTTCCATCTGCTTCAGTACGGAACTGTAAGCATCAAACTGCTCATCTTCTGTCGGAAGCTGATTTTTGCCCATGTAGAGGAACTCGGTCCGGTACAGTCCGATTCCTTCGCCTCCGTTTTCAAGGACACCCGAAACATCATCCGGCGTACCGATATTGGCAGCCAGTTCCACGTGCTCGTTATCGCTTGAGACGGTGGTCTCATCTTTCAGTTTTGCCCACTCCTGTTTTTTCTCTTCAAATTCCGAACGCTTCTGTTTGTACGATTCGATCTGCTCATCAGTAGGGTCGACGATTACGTCACCGCTCAGGCCATCTACAATGACAGTCACACCTTTGTCCGCCTGTTTTGTAATCTCTTTCGTACCGACGACTGCCGGAATTTCGAGAGATCTCGCCATAATGGCCGAGTGGGACGTGCGGCCCCCGATATCGGTAGTGAAGCCCTGGACGAACTCTTTGTTCAGTTGAGCGGTATCGGAAGGCGTCAGATCTTCTGCCACAATGACGACCTGCTCATCGATAAGAGCAGGGTCCGGAAACTCGGCGTCCAGAAGGTGGGCGAGCACGCGCTTAGTAACGTCATGGATGTCTGCAGCACGTTCTTTCATGTATTCGTTGTCCATGTTTTTGAACATGTCGATGAACATATTGGCCGTTTCATCGAGAGCCGCTTCCGCATTGACGCTTTCCGTTCTGATTTTATCTTCCATGGGCTGGATCATTTCAGGGTCGCTGAGTACGAGAAGGTGAGCGGAGAAGATTTCTGCGTGTTCATCTCCGAGGGACTTCCTCGTGTGTTCTTTAATTTTTTCCAGTTCCGACTTGGAAACCTCCAGAGCGTCGTGGAGACGTGTGATTTCTTCGGCAGGCTCATCCACCGTCGTTTTGTCATAGGATAGGTCAGGCGCCTCCAGACGGTATGCTTTTGCAATCGCAATACCGCCGGAAGCTGCTATACCCTGAAGTTGTGTCATTTCGTTACTCCCCCAAGCCTTCATTTTGCATAGTCTGCGTCAGATGATCGACTGCTTCCTGCTCATCGTCACCTTCTGCTGTAATTTTGATTTCTGCTCCGGCCGGGATACCGAGACTCATGATTCCCATGATGGACTTCAGGTTCACTGATTTCTCTTTATAGTGAAGATTGATGTCTGATTCGTATTTCCCTGCGTTCTGTACAAGTACTGTCGCCGGACGTGCATGCACACCGTCAGCGGATGTGACTTTGAATGTTTTTTCTACCATGATAGTTTCCTCCTCAAAAGTGAAAATATATACTTGTTCTAACTACACTATTTTAAGCCTTTCGTACATCCTTTTTCAAGAATCCGAGCATAATTGCCGAAATTATCGAACCGGCCGCGATGGCAAGGATGTAAAGGGCTGCTCCGGTGAACCCTCCTTCGACGAGACCGATGACGAAAATACCTCCGTGGGGAGCGGTGAGACCGATACCGAAGAGCATGGTGAGCGCTCCGGCCGCTGCTGATCCGACGACCGCCGAAGGAATCACCCGGGCCGGGTCCGCAGCTGCGAAAGGAATGGCGCCTTCCGTGATGAAGCAGGCCCCGAGAGCGTAGGCCGTTTTGCCGGCCTCCCGCTCTTCTTTCGTAAATTTATTTTTGAAAAATGTGCTGGCAAGCGCCAGGCTGAGCGGAGGCACCATACCCCCGGCCATCGCTGCTGCAATAATCGAATAGTTGCCGGCATCAAGAGTGGCAAGGCCGAACGTATACGCTGCTTTGTTAACGGGTCCGCCCATATCAACGGACATCATACCGCCTACAATGATGCCGAGTATGGCGACGTTGGCACCGCTCAGTCCCTCAAGCCAGCTTAAGAGACCGGTGTACACACTGGTGAGTGGCGGGTTGATCAGAAGCATGATCATTCCTGTACCGAAAATGGCAAGTACCGGGTAGAACAGAACCGTCTTCAATCCGTCCAGCCAGGCAGGAAGACCTTCCAGGCTTTTTTTAATGCCGAGCGTAAGGTAACCTGCCAGGAAACCGGCGATCAGACCGCCGAGGAAGCCGGAACCGCCATCCGCAGCACCGGACGATACTGCTATATAGCCCCCGACAACCCCTGGTGCGAAACCGGGACGGTCGGCGATGCTTGATGCGATGAAGCCGGCGAGAATCGGGACGAGGAAGAAGAAGGCGTTACCGCCGACAGTATTGAGCATTTCTGCAAGCCTATTGTACTGATCACTTTCCGGGTCTGCGGCGTTGATACCGAAGAAAAAGGAGAAAGCTATGAGAATACCTCCGCCTACGACGAAAGGAAGCATGTTGGACACACCGTTCATCAGATGTTTGTAAATGCCGGATCGTCCTTTGGAATCTTCTCCGTCTTCTTTTTTGCCGTCGGAGTGATGAACAGGAGCATCCTTCTGAAGAGCCCGGTCCAGCAGTTTGTCCGGTTCGTGGATAGCTTTTGCCACCGGTACTTCGATGACATGTTTCCCGTCAAAACCGCTCATATCAACTTTTGTATCTGCCGCGACGATAATGGCATCAGCACGTTCAATATCATCCGGAGTAAGACGGTTCTTCACTCCGCTTGAGCCGTTCGTCTGTACCTTGATCGGAATATTTCTCTGCCCGGCTGTATCCTTCAGCTTATCTGCCGCCATGTACGTATGGGCAATTCCTGTCGGACAGGCGGTTACGGCAAGAATCAGGTTCCCGGAGGTCTCCGTCGCTTCTTCATCTTCTTCGTCTTCTTCCCGTTCCTTCGTATTGATAATTTCCATGACTTCCTCTTCGGATTCGGCTTTCATAAGGTTTTCCCGGAAATTTGTATCCATCAGAAAGGAAGAAAGACGTGATAGAGCATTCAGGTGAGTGTTATCGGCACTGTCCGTCGCTGCTATCATAAAGAACAGGTGAGCCGGCTGCCTGTCGAGTGATTCGTATTCGATTCCTTCGCGGGAACGGGCGAAAGCGATGGCCGGTGTCTTTACGGCTTCTGATTTTGCGTGGGGGATGGCGATCCCGTCTCCCACTCCTGTTGTACTCTGGTCTTCTCTCGCCTGAATAGCTTCGCGGAATCTGTCCCGGTCTTTCAGACGTTCGGCGGTCTCAAGCTTCGCCGTCAGTTCGTCCAGAATTCCTTTTTTATCGGAGGCGTCTGTTGAGAGCAGCATCGTATCCTTTTTCAAAAGGTCTGTAATTTTCATCGTCTCTCTCCTTCCTTATATATGTGAATGGAATCGTACAGGGCTTCTGCTTCTTCTTTCGTACACAAATCTTCTCCGAACGCTGTGGCACTTCCGCAGGCTATGCTCTTTTTGAAAGCCTCTTCGTCGGTGAGATAAACTTCTTTCGCAGCCAGGAATCCGGCAACCATGGAATCACCCGCTCCCACCGTGTTGACGACCGGGCCTTCTGGTGCTTCTGCGAACCAGATACCTTCATGATTCGCATATACGGCTCCGTCACCGCCGAGGGAGATGAGGACGTTCCGGCAGCCTTCTTCCACCAGTTTTTCCGCGTAGCGGGCGACGGTCCGATTATCTTCCATCGTTTCCCCGAACAGTTCCTCAAGCTCCTGCCTGTTCGGCTTGATAAGGTAGGGATGATAGGATAAAAGGTCTTTCAGTGCGCGTCCCGAGGTATCCACGGCCATCGGTACCCCTTTATCTTTCAGGTTCTCCGCTATTTCCCGGTAGAAATCCTCGGGGAGAGAAGAGGGGACGCTGCCTGCAATTAGCAGAACGTCCTCCGGGGTGAGCGTATGGAGCTGTTCCAGCAGCCGCCCTTTGAGCGAGTCCGAAAGTTCAGGTCCCGGGCCGTTTATTTCCGATTCCCTTCCGTCTTTCAGTTTCACGTTGATTCTCGTCGGTTCGTCTGTTTCTATAAAAGCTTCTTTTACTCCCTTTTCTTTGAGGGAGGTTCTGATGAACTCCCCGGTGAACCCTCCGATGAAGCCGAGCGCCGTCGAGGGGACGGACAGATTCGAGAGCACCCGGGAAACGTTGATTCCTTTTCCGCCGGGGTAATAAGCCGTTGCTGTAGAACGCGTCAGTCCGCCCGGCTGTAATTTGTCCACGTGCATAATGTAGTCGATGGAAGGGTTGAGTGTCAGTGTGTAAATCATGGAAGCATCACCTCTATGTCTTTGTTATTCTGCATTGCCGTCACGACAGGTCCGGAAGAGTCGGTCACCAGTATGGCGTCTTCCGCTCCGGCGAAAGTTATGAAAGTCCTTTCTCCGAACTTGGAATGATCAGCAAGGACGTATCTGTTCATAGACTGATAGAGCACTTTTTTCTTAATGGCTGCTTCTTCCGGATCGGGTGTCGTGAGCCCGTCTTCTTCCGTAATCCCGTTGACTCCGAGAAAGCAGCGGTCGAACCGGTACTGTTTCAGGTTTTCTACAGCATTGGCGCCGACGATGGCCCTGGTTCCCGGCTTGACGAATCCTCCTATGACGTAGGTGGTTATGCCGCGTTCCGCCAGATGGGGCAGGTGCTCCGGACCATTCGTGACGACGGTGACAGAAGAGTCCAGATAAGGGATCATCAGGGTCGTCGTCGATCCGGCGTCCAGAAAAATAGTTTCTTTTTTGCTTATTGTTCCCGCAGCAAGGGAAGCTATTATTTTTTTCTGTTCGTGATACTGGCCGGTTTTTTCACTCATCGGCGCTTCTTCCCTGGAAGCTGAAAGAGAAGATGCGCCTCCATGCACCCGCTTTAAAGCGCCCTGTTGCTCCAGGGCGTCCAGATCTCGTCGTATCGTGGAGTCGGAGGCGTTTGTCCGGTCGCTCAGTTCCTGGAGACGGACGGTTTTCTTCTCCGCCAGCAGGGACAGGATGAGCTGATGCCTCTCCATAGTAAGCATAAGCGTTCCTCCTTTAGTGAATGACTTCATTATAAGGGAAGCGTTTGCAACATTCAATCAAAAACAATCGTTTTTGCGCATTTTCATTCAAAAATGTTCAAATATCATTCAAAAAACGGCACCGGTAATTACACCTTGTAGGGAAAAAAGATGTATGCTATATTTGTTCTAGTCATTTGTCCGTTCCAGGAGGTGCAACAATAAACTATGCAAACACTTACGGTTTCATTACTTATTATTGATACAATTGCTTTAATTACACTTGTGCTGTTGCAGTCCGGTAAGAGTGCCGGTCTGTCGGGAGCGATTTCCGGCGGAGCCGAGCAGGTTTTCGGTAAGCAGAAGGCAAGAGGAATAGATAAAGTTCTACACCGTGCCACTATCGTCACTGGTGTCCTGTTCTTCGTGCTGGCATTTATTTCCGGGTATCTTATAGGATAATGTTCGTAAGCCGCGCCTTGAGCGTGGCTTTTTCGTTTTTTATTGCGGCACGGTTTCCCCCGGGATGCGGGGGGAGCGTTTCAGATTGCTGGCAGCAAATGAATGTTTCTGTCAGCTGAATATGGGTAGTACATCAACAGCAAAGAAAAAGGGAGAGAGGAAGTTATGAAAATAAAACCGCCTGAGCCATTTACATTCGAAGGTGGAGGAGATCGTGCTGTGCTGCTGCTGCACGGCTTTACAGGTAATTCAACAGATGTACGCATGATGGGAAGGTTTCTCGAAAAGAACGGATATACGACTCATGCCCCTATATACCGGGGGCACGGCAAGGAACTGGAAGCACTGAGCGATGCGACTCCGGACCAGTGGTGGGAAGACGTACAGAACGGTCTTCAGCACCTGCGGGACCTGGGATATGAAAAGATAGCTGTGGCGGGTCTGTCCCTCGGTGGAGTTTTAGGATTGAAACTCGCATACTGCGAGAAGATTCAGGGTATTATACCGATGTGTGCCCCGATGTTTTTCGATAACGAAGAACAGCTTAAGCAGGGATTCAGGTTCAAAGCGAAACAATATAAACAACTCGAAGAAAAAGACGAAGCAACCATTAAGAAAGAAATGAATGAATTAGAAGAACAATCAAAGGACATGTTCACTCAATTAGGACAGTTCATCAACGAAGTACACGACCATGTGGACGAGATTTATACTCCCCTCTTTGTGGTCCAGGCTTCGAAGGATGAGATGATCAACACGGAGAGCGCTCCATATATCTATGAGACGGTGGAATCCGATCACAAAGATATCAAATGGTACGAAAACTCCGGTCACTTCATTACAGTGGATAAGGAAAAAGACGAACTTCAGCAGGACGTACTGGATTTTCTTAATTCATTGGACTGGTCATAAGCGAATAGAAGACATGTCCGAATAATGAATAGGAGGACTATTATGTCTGTAGAAAGAAAAAAAATACTTGATCATTTCAGAGAATCGGCTTCACGCCCTTTGTCTGTCAATGAACTGGAAGAAGAATTAGGTCTCACCGGAAGTGAAGACCTGAAAGAATTAATGAATGAACTGAATGCACTTGAGGAAGAAGGAGATCTCGTCCGTACGAGAAAGAACCGCTTCGGTCTTCCGGAGAAGATGAATCTTATTAAAGGCCGGATACAGATGAATGCGAAAGGATTCGCCTTTTTGCTTCCGGAGGAGGAAGATAAGGACGACGTCTATCTTCATCATTCCGACCTGAACAGTGCGATGAATAATGATAAGGTTCTCGTACGCGTCGAAAAACGGCGGGACGACGGGCAGCGCCCGGAAGGAACCGTCATAAGGATTCTTGAACGCGCCCAGGCGAGACTTGTCGGTACCTATGATGCGAACGGCAACTTCGGTTTCGTCATCGCTGATGATAAACGGGTACCGAACGATATCTTCATCCCGAAAGGAAAAGAGAATGGAGCGGCTGATGGACATAAAGTGATTGTCGAAATCACGAAATTCCCTGAAGGCCGCATGAGCGCCGAAGGGGAAATCACAGAGATTCTCGGACATAAAAACGATCCGGGAATCGACATCATTTCCATTATCCATAAGCACGGAATCCAGGTAGATTTTCCGGAAGAAGTGATTCAGCAGGCAACAGATACGCCGGATGAGATAAATGAATCAGAAATAGAAAATCGTCGCGACCTCCGTTCCGAGCAGATTGTGACCATCGACGGTGCCGATGCGAAAGACCTCGATGATGCCGTCCAGGTGAAGAAACTCGATAACGGTAACTATAAGCTCGGCGTCTACATTGCGGACGTTTCCTACTATGTCGATCAGGAATCGCCGATTGATAAGGAGGCAGCGGAGAGAGCTACGTCCGTCTACCTCGTCGATCGCGTCATTCCGATGATTCCGCACCGTCTGTCGAACGGTATCTGTTCCCTCAATCCTCAGGTGGATCGCCTGACGCTCTCCTGTGAAATGGAGATAAACGAGGACGGGGAAGTCGTGAACCATGAAATTTTCCAAAGTGTCATCAGAACGGACGAGCGGATGACGTATAAGGATGTAAACGGAATTCTCGCCGATGGCGACGAAGAACTGAAGAAGCGTTATGAACCATTAGTACCGATGTTCAAAGATATGGAAGACTTAGCGCAGATTCTTCGGGAAAAACGTTTCGACCGCGGTGCCATCGATTTTGATTTCAAAGAAGCGGGCGTCATCGTGGACGAAGAAGGAAAAGCGAAAGACGTACAGCTACGCGAGAGATCGGTCGGGGAGAAACTCATCGAAGAGTTTATGCTCGCGGCCAACGAAACGGTAGCCGAGCATTTCCACTGGCTTGATGTTCCGGCGATTTACCGTATCCACCAGGATCCGGATTCCGCTAAACTGCAGAACTTTTTCGAGTTCGTTGCAAACCTCGGATATTCGGTGAAAGGGACGTCCGATGATGTACACCCGCAGGCGCTTCAGAAAGTGCTTGAAGAAGTGAAAGGGACCCAGGAAGACCTCATCATTTCGAAACTGATGCTCCGTTCGATGCAGCAGGCGAAGTATGATCCTTCGAACGTCGGGCACTTCGGGCTGGCGACGAACTTTTACACACACTTCACATCACCGATCCGCCGGTACCCGGACCTGATCGTGCACCGTCTGATTCGTACGTATATCATTCAGAAAGATCTGAGCCAGGAAACGACGAAGTACTGGAAAGATCACATGCCTGAGATTGCCCGTCATTCTTCGGAGAAAGAACGTGCATCCGTCGACGCGGAACGTGAAACGGATGATCTGAAGAAAGCGGAGTATATGCAGGATAAAATCGATGAAGAGTATGAAGGAATCATCAGTTCCGTCACGAGCTTCGGTATGTTCGTGGAACTGCCTAATACGGTGGAAGGACTGGTACACGTCAGTACGCTGACGGATGACTACTACAACTTCATGGAGAAACAGTATGCCCTCAT
Organism: Salimicrobium salexigens; assembly: GCF_900156705.1. Lineage (NCBI taxonomy): Bacteria > Bacillati > Bacillota > Bacilli > Caryophanales > Bacillaceae > Salimicrobium > Salimicrobium salexigens. Next base: position 161,519 of record NZ_FTOK01000004.1, read on the forward strand.
CGGTGAACGTACGGCGAATATGTACCGGATCGGGGACGAAGTGAAAGTGAAAGTCGTCAACGTCAATCTCGATGAAAAAGTCATCGACTTCGAAATCGTAGGTATGAAGCCGAAAAGTGATAAGAAGCAGCGCCGGGAACAGCCGAAACAGATCAAGGCCAGCGCCAAGAAGAAAAAGAAACAAAAAGGGAACAAGCCATTTTACAGAAATAAAGGAGTTCCTAAAAAGAAAAAGTAGGCACATGAAAAAAACACGCCGTTTTCCGCGGGCACGGTCTGGCGGGGGTCTGGTCAATTGGCCCCCCGGCTCGTGCTGTTTCCGCAGGAACCGTCGTGTTTTTCTTCTGCATTGCCAAAAAGAGTATCTGACTACTTTCTGTACAGCACCCATTCACCTTTTGATTCGACGGGATAAGGGAGAGGAGTGTCGCTGTACTGCTGATTGAACCAGGCACCGTAGTGTCCGGGATTGTTCTGTATCTCCTTCTTTACGAGATTCAGCACACCCCGGTCGCTTCCGGCATCAGCAAAGGGGTATATAACGTTGGTGTATGTTTCTCCTTTTACATCCTCCTTCATAAGAAGAAACCGCTGCTCATCGGGTGACAGAAACATACGGGCTTTCTGCAGCGGGAATTCCCGAAGCAGATTTCCGGAAAGCGGAAAAGGGTAGTAACATTCAAACGGAAATAAACGGTCGGATGGGTGGAGAGCGCGGACCCACCGCATTTTTTCGGAAACCGGGCTGATTTCCGACCATCCGTGTGCGGCTTCTGGAAGCTTCTCCAGTTCCGCTCTCGGCACTACGTTATATTGTAGGGGTTCGGAAGGGGTCATCCCTATTTTTTCAAGGACGCGCCGGGCGCGCAGGTTCTTCGTTTCCGTGTTCGCTCCGATCCAGCGGATAGCCGGATTATTTTCAAGTTCGGCGACGACGTGATGGAGAATTTCGGTTACGAACCCGCGGTCCCGGTACCTCCGGTCGCTGCGGAAACGCCCGAGCATTGCATAAGTCCCTTCCGCGAACAGGCTATAGCCCGCCGTCGAGACGAGCTTTCCCTGATAGAAAAGACCGTATAAAGTGTGAGAATCAGAGGTGACGAGACGGTCAAAAATACGGGCTATGTAATCATCCTTTATTCCGTTATCCATGGACATAAACATCGATTTATCGCTTTGGGTCAGCAGTTTCAGGGTTGAAGTCATTGTCTCTTCCTCCTTATCAGTTAATACTATCTCACATGCTTATTTGTGCTGTCTAATCAAATATCTTTTTCATTAGCACAGGGAATTTGATAGAATGAATACCAGAGAAAGAAGGAGTGGTCAGGATGCCAAGAGGAGATGGACGGGCGATTGCCCAGAACAAAAAAGCAAGGCACGATTATTTTATAGAGGAAACGTTCGAAGCGGGCATCGTCCTGCAGGGGACGGAAATCAAATCGATCCGTAACGGCCGGATCAACCTGAAAGACAGCTTCGCCCGCGTGAACAGACACGGAGAAATGTATATCCACAACATGCATATTTCTCCCTATGAACAAGGAAATATTTACAATCATGACCCCACACGGGCACGTAAACTGCTGCTGCACCGGAAAGAGATCGACAAACTGATCGGGCAGACACAGCAGAAAGGGTATTCGATTGTACCTTTGAAAGTCTACATTAAAAACGGGGTAGCCAAAGTTCTCATCGGTCTCGCCCGCGGTAAGAAAAAGTACGACAAGCGGGAAGCGCTGAAACAGAAACAGGTGAAACGGGAAATGGACCGGGCGATCAAGGACAGTTTGCAAAAGTAGTGAAATATGGTATAATAATTTAAGTAAATGCAGCAATTACTGTAACGGGGACGTTACGGATTCGACGGGGATAGTTCGAACTCGGGCTGCAGGTCGAGGCGACGACTCGACAACGTCATTTGCCTAAATATAACTGGCGAATCTGAAGACAACCTAGCTCTAGCAGCGTAAGCTGGCTTGAGCGATCCTTCCCGGCATCGCCTGTGTGCCGGTGCAAGGGTCTCAAACTGAAGCAGGCTACGCGTTTCTCCACCATCTGAGGAGAAACGAAGAGACTAATCAGATTAGCGTCTGCGATAAGCCGGTCGATAGGCTGAGCAGTTCGCGAATCAGAATATATCGACTAAGCTTGTAGATGCCCGAGTGCCGATATCTCCGGACGCGGGTTCGACTCCCGCCGTCTCCACCAATACATATTATTGGTGGTTTTTTATTGCAAAAATATTATTTGTTACCCGAAATATAATTATGTAAACTTAAATGCGGGACATCGGCAACAGAAGCGGGAATCGGAATGAATCACTCCCAGATACTCACCCGTCCCTGAATACGAAAAAGCCTGGAGGAAGGAACCTCCAGGCTTTTACTTTATTACTATTATTTATCTTCTCCGATGACTCTTACTTCCCGCTCGAGATCCACGCCGAAATTCTCCTTGACGGTCTTCTGCACGTGTTCGATCACGGCGATATAATCGGCTGTCGTCGCATTGTCTTTATTGACGATGAAGCCGGCATGCTTCGTGGACACTTCTGCACCGCCGATGTTCGTACCCTGAAGCTTGCTGTCCTGGATGAGTTTTCCGGCGAAATGTCCCGGCGGACGTTTGAATACGCTGCCGCAGGACGGGTATTCGAGCGGCTGTTTGGATTCCCGCCTGTAAGTGAGGTCATCCACGGTAGCTTTCACATCTTCGTATTTTGCCGGGGTCAAATCGAAAGTGGCTTCCACAACGATGTCCCCGTTCTCGGGAATATTGCTCGTACGGTAGTCGAAACCGAGCTCTTTGGCATTCCGTTTCACCAGTTCCCCGTGTTTATCCACGACGTAGGCGTAATCGAGCACATCCTTGATTTCCCCGCCGTAGGCACCTGCGTTCATATACAGGGCACCTCCGACCGTCCCCGGGATGCCGCAGGCGAACTCGAGACCCGACAGGCTCTCGTTCAGAGCGTGACGGGAGACGTCGATGATTCTTGCTCCGCTCTGGGCTACGACGGTCTCTCCTTCACTGCTGATATCGTTCAGATACTTCAGATTCATCACTAAGCCGCGGATTCCGCCGTCTTTGATGATCAGGTTCGATCCGTTTCCGAGCAGCGTGTGTTTGATGCCGGCGCGATTAGTGAACCTGACGACTTTCTGAACCTCTTCGAAGGTCGTCGGCATTACGAGGTAATCCGCCTTTCCGCCAAGCTGGGTATACAGGTGATTTTTCAATGATTCGTCCATTTTTACATATTCGGATTTAACGATATTTATCAGTCCGTTGTAGATTTCGTTCTTTTCCATACAAGTACACTTCCTCATCGATAGTCTGGTCTTAAGCAAGTGTATAACAATCTGCCTTTTATGGAAAGAGAGAAAGTCCTTATTTTGTCGAACGGGATAACCAGAGGTATATGGGAAAGTTTCCTCTATTCAGAATATTCATTGCTAAAATACCTGTTTGCTAGTATCATCATAATAAACTTATTTCTGAAAGGGTGCTGGACGATGGATGAAAGCAAAGATTTGCGGATAAGAAGTAAAGTAATCAGTGATGATGAGAATAGAGTGGCAAACCGGGCGATGCTTCGGGCCGTAGGGTTCGAAGACGAAGATTTCAAAAAACCGATGATCGGGATCGCCAGTACGTGGAGTGAAGTCACGCCGTGTAACGTACATATCGATGAACTGGCCCGGAAAGCGAAAAGTGGCGCCGGCGGTAACGGAGGCGCGCCGATGATTTTCAACACGATCACCGTATCGGACGGTATCTCCATGGGACACGAGGGAATGCATTATTCCCTGCCGAGCCGTGAAATTATCGCGGATTCCATTGAAACGGTGACGAACGCTGAGCGTCTGGACGGCGTAGTGGCCATCGGCGGGTGTGACAAGACGACACCCGGATGCCTGATTGCTCTCAGCCGCCTCAATCTTCCGTCGGTCTACATATACGGAGGCACGATACAGCCCGGGAAACTTGACGGGAAAGACATCGATCTCGTTTCTTCGTTCGAAGCGGTCGGTAAATATCAGAGTGGAGAAATCGATTCCGAGGAACTGCACCGCGTGGAATGTAACGCCTGCCCGGGAGCAGGAGCGTGCGGAGGCATGTATACGGCTAATACGATGGCGGCAGCCGTGGAAGCTCTCGGTATGAGCATTCCGGGCTCTTCCTCCACTCCTGCGATCAATGATTATAAAGAGGAAGAATGCCGTCAGGCAGGGGAACTCGTCGTAGAGCTGCTTAAAAAAGACATTTACCCTAAAGATATCATGACGAAAAAGGCGTTCGAGAACGCGATAACTGTAGTCATGGCACTCGGCGGTTCGACCAACGCGTTCCTTCATCTGACAGCGATGGCCCACGCAGCGGAGGTCGACATCTCTCTTGATGATTTCGAACGGATCCGCCGCAACGTACCTTTTCTTGCTGACATGAAGCCGAGCGGTACTTACGTAATGCAGGACCTTTACGAAGCCGGCGGGGTTCCGGCCGTAATGAAGCTTCTCCATGATAACGGCTACCTGCACGGGGACTGTCTGACGGTTACGGGACAGACACTGGCCGAGAATCTGGAAAATGTCGATCCTCTTAAGGACGGGCAGAAGGTGATCCGTCCTCTCGACAATCCGATCAAAGCCGAAGGTTCCCTCGTACTGATGAAAGGAAATCTTGCCCCGGACGGAGCGGTGGCGAAGATGTCAGGGCTGAAGGTCACGAACTTCGAAGGCACTGCCAAAGTGTATGACAGTGAAGCGGAAGCGACATCAGCGATTTCCGGAGGGGACGTGAAGGAAGGGGACGTTGTCGTTATAAGAAATGTCGGTCCTAAAGGCGGACCGGGCATGCCCGAAATGCTTTCCATTACAGCAATGCTCGTCGGCCAGGGGCTCGGCGGTAAAGTGGCACTGCTCACCGATGGCCGTTTCTCAGGAGGTAGTCACGGATTCGTTATCGGGCACATTTCTCCTGAAGCCTACGTCGGCGGTCCCATCGGTCTTCTCGAAAACGGGGACATTGTGAATATTGACAGTGATACGCAGGAAATCAACATGAAAGTCAGCGATGAGGAACAGGAAAAACGGAAGAGCCGCTGGAAGCGTCCGGAGCCGAAATTCAGGCGCGGGGTGCTCGCCAAATATTCGAGGCTCGTGTCTTCCGCTTCCAAAGGAGCAGTTACAGACGATCCTGATGAATGAACCGGCTGATTCCGGAGAATAACTGAATGCCACACGCCGAAAACCGGACCCCTGAGGTCCGGTTTTTATGCTTTCCGGCCCCGATGATTCCGTTTTCGTTACCTTCAGAGATCGGGGACTCTGCTGAAGGTAACGAGAGAACCGTTTTCCTGACCATAGGGAGGAAACAGGAGCTATGAAGGTAATGATTAAGGCATAATCGTTACTTTCACCTTGAAATTCAGTGCGTGAAAGGAAGGAAAAGCGGGGGAACGCAGTGCTTCCTCTCATTCATTGCCTTCCTGAGCCCGATTTGAGCGCATCCGGAGAGAAGTTTTCACTTTTTTATATAATATGTTTAACGCTCTTTTATTTAGGAAACATAGCAATTAAACAAGTAATTAAGGAGTGAAGTGCTTTGGATTTGAAAAAAGAAATAAATAAACTGGAAAACGTACATTTAATGAAACCTGAGAAGGTATTTACTATGTATTTAAATACAGACCCGTCCGACCCGGATCAGCAGGGCGGCGAATGGAAGATTCACCTGAAAAACGGTCTGAATAACTTCGAACATTATCTTCAGGAAGACGGAGATTCTGATGAGAAGCGTAACTACTGGGCAGTGAAAGAAAAAGTTCAGAACTATATCGATGAAAACGAGCAGTACTTCGGTAAAAGCGTTGTAATCATCGCTTCCGCCGATGAAACAGTGTGGTTCGCAGAGCGATTCCAGATGCCTGTAGAAACAGCGTTTTACTGGGAAGAACAGCCGGTCGTTGATCAGCTGAAGGAAATGTACAAGCAATTCCCGAAAACAGGTATTATCCTTACACAGAAAGAAAACATTAAACTGATCGATGCAGAGCTTGCTCAGCTGAAAGACACGAAAGTTTATGAGCTTGATCTGAATACGGAAGACTGGAGACTTCACCAGGGCGGTCACGCAGCCGGTGCTTCCACAGGAAGCGGCGGGGCGAAGCAGTCCAAGTCCGATCAGTACAACGAACGGTTCGAAGCCAACCGTTACCGCTGGTATAAGAGTATCGCTCCTAAACTGGACAAACAGGCGAAAGAGCACGGCTGGGAGCAGATCATCATGGTAGGCGACAAAGAAGAAGTCGATGACCTGCGTGATAACATGAACAAAGAAGTAGATAAGATTGTGAACAAGAATCTGCTAGATCATGAAGAGATGAAAGTGATCGACCAGGTAGTATACGAAGAATAGAATAATACAAGTCATCCTGTGATCTTTTCGTAAGATCACAGGTTTTTTATGTGGACACCCGGCAGGTTTTGAGAAAGAAATTTGCAGGAGTATGTGGTGAAATAAGGGGCAATGTAATGATAGAGGAGAGTGGAAGAATGTATGTTGTCGATTCTAAAGTGACGGTTCCTGATCACAAGGCGGACGACCTGATTTCCATCTATCGGACCCGTTCCCGGCTGGTCGATGAGCAACCGGGATTTCTTTCGTTTCAACTTCTGCAGAACGAACATCGACCTGGAGAGCTTACAGTACATATGGAATGGGAAAATAAACAGTCGTATCTGACCTGGGCCCGCAGTGAACAGTTCCGGAAGATCCACGAACTTGAAAAGAACTATCCGGATCAGGAGCTTCAGGGCTACGTTCCGAAAGTTTATAAATATGAGGTTGTTGCCACATGAAAAAGAAAGCGAAACAGTACATTACGGATAAAGTGACCGAGGAATTTTACAACAGATACCCCTGGCTCGAGGAGAAGTACGGAGAGAAAGGCAGGAAGCACACGAGAGAGGATAATGATCATCATCTGAACCACCTGGAGCTTGCCTATGAAAGGAAAGATGAGTCATTTTTCAGCGATTACACCGTCTGGCTCAATGACGTACTCGTCTCCCGGGGTGTCGGTACGAAGCTTATTATCGAGAATTATGAAATGATAGAGCAGTATCTTCAGGAAGTGGAAATGTACGGGGACGAACGTGATTATTACATCCGCCTGCTGGAATCGTCGATAGCACATTTGAAACGTATAACGGACACGGGGTGAATAACGAATGGAAGAGGTTTACAAACAATTGACCGGCTACCTGCTGGAAGGCGAAGAACAGGAAGCACTGCAGCTGGTACGGAAGTGGGTGGACGAACGTTCTTTACTGGAAGTGCATGAGGAGATCATAACACCGGCGATGTACTACGTAGGAGAACTGTGGCAGACGAACCGTATTTCGGTAGCGGATGAGCATCTGGCCACGGCGACCTGTGATTACATTATGACATTGATATCGCCGCGGAAAGGCGCCTCGAACGGAAAGAAGGCTATTTTTTTCAACGTGGAAGAAGAAGAGCACCATCTGGGTCTGAAAATGGCAGCGGACATCTTCCGCGAAGAAGGCTGGGAGTCCAGGTTCCTCGGGACAGGTGTACCTGACGATCACGTTCTGCAGCAGATAGAAAAATTCCGCCCGGATGTCATATGCATTTCTGCCGCTCTTTCCTATAGAGTGCCCGAGATGCACAACATAATCGATATTCTGAAAAAGCGCATGCCCGATTCCGTCATACTTATCGGTGGCCGTATTGTTAAGAATCACGGTATGAGTGAATGGAATGTGAAACGCGTGCACACAATGAGTTCCCTGACCGCCGTAAGAGAATGGCTGCAGAACGGGAAGGAGGGACGCAGGCAATGAAACGGGTGGAAGCTACTTTCCCGCTCCCTTATTATGAGATAGACGCAGCCTGGAATATAATCGCTTATTCACAGGAAGCGGAAGGGCTGTTCGGTCTGCCGGATAATCTCACCAAAATAGTCGATGAAGGAACGTATGATAAGGCACGGGAGTGGGTTAATTTTCATCGCAGGAAAACGGTTATTGAAATGAACGTCATCAAAGAGAACAGCGACGTAATTTTAGCGGATGTTTATATTACGTGGACGGACGAAGAGAAAGCAGAACTTCTTCTGATACCGAAAGATTCGCAGGTGGACAAAGTGGCTGCGAGTCTCAAAACGCTGCAGAGTGAGCTGTTAAAGACGAAAACAGAACTGATTGAAGAAAAGGAGCGGGCGGAGCAGGTGATTGAACAGAACAATAAACTTTCAGCCCCCTTCATTTCATTAAATAAGGAAACAGCTCTCGTGCCGTTATTCGGCGATTTGAGTTACGATAAAATAATGAGCGTCGAACATAATCTTCTCGAGGCCGTGCGTGAAAGTGAAGCGGAGGAACTTCTGTTTGATTTCACGGCAGTCGGCAATATCGAAAGAGAAGGTTTCAATTACCTGGCTTCCGTATTAAAAGCCCTCAGTCATATGGGGGTCGAACTTTTCGTCATCGGGCTTAAACCCGGACACGTGCCGAATATTTTCAAATGGTCCCTCCCGGAAGGCGTCCGGTTCAGGCAGTCACTGGAACAGGTGATTTCCTATAAGAGATCCCGCCGGGAAGCAGAAAAAGATAAGCAGAAGGAGACGTAACCGCTCTTCTTTTGCTTTTTCTCTACGGAATCGGATAATTGTGGAAATTGATAAATAATGATTGCGAAAAGTCTGAAAGTAATTTATAGTAAAAGAAGAAAACGTATCCTATTTTTTTGAACTAAAAATGAATGAGTATTCATTCAAAGAACGCAAGGGGGATTTGTAATGACTCGAAAAATCAGGCGTGCCGCAGTTCTCGGTTCCGGAGTGATGGGAGCGGGAATAGCCGCACATTTGGCTAACGTCGGTATACCGGTGCTTATGCTCGATATCGCACCGAAAGATGTAACGGATAAAGAAAAGAAACAGGGTCTTACTATGGAAGACAGACAGGTAAGAAACCGGGTAGCGATGTCCGGGAAGGAAGGGCTCAAAAAGCAGAAGCCCGCACCACTAACATCAAAAGAGAATCTCCACCTTATAGAAGCAGGTAACATGACGGATGATATGGACAAACTCTCGGAAGTGGACTGGATCATCGAAGTGGTTGTTGAGAACCTCGATATAAAGAAATCCGTATTCCGGGAAGTGGATAAATACAGAAAAGCAGGTTCCATCGTAAGTTCCAATACGTCCGGAATCTCCATTGAAGCTATGTCCGAAGACTGCAGCGAGGATATGAAGAAACACTTCCTCGGCACTCACTTTTTCAATCCGCCCCGCTATCTGAAACTGCTCGAGGTGATTCCGACTTCGAGCACGGATAAGGACGTCCTTGAATTCATGAAGAAGTTCGGGGAGGATACACTAGGAAAAGGGGTCGTAGAGGCGAAAGATACTCCGAATTTTATCGCCAACCGCATCGGAACATACGGCCTGTTAGTGACGGTAAGAGAGATGCTGGAGCAGAACCTGAGCGTCGGAGAAGTGGATTCCGTGACCGGACCGATGATCGGGCGGCCGAAAAGCGCTACATTCCGGACGCTTGACGTTGTAGGGCTCGATACATTCATCCACGTGGCAAATAACGTCCACGATCAGGTCAAGGGTCAGGAGAAAGAGGTTTTCAAAGTACCGGAATTTATGCAGGACATGAATGAAAAGGGATGGATCGGTCAAAAAGCCGGCCAGGGATTCTTTCTGAAGAAGAAGAGTGAAGAAGGCTCCGAAATCCTTCAGCTGAACCCGGAGACGATGGAGTATGAAAAACGCGGGAAGCTGAAAACGAAAGCTGTCGAAGCTGCGGGACAGGAAAAGGGACCGAAACGGAAACTGGCCTCTCTCGTCAAAGCTAAAGGAGATCAGGCGGGAGATTTTGTCTGGTCTATCGTAAAACCCGTCCTCCTCTACTCCGCAGAACTTACAGGAGAAATTGCGGATGATATCGTCTCCATCGATGAAGCGATGCGCTGGGGATTCGGCTGGGACCTCGGTCCGTTTGAGATGTGGGATGCCATCGGGGTACAAAAGTCCGTGGAACGGATGAAGGAAGAAGGAGAAACCGTTCCCGAGTGGATAGACGACATGCTGAAGAACGGAAATGAATCTTTTTATAAAAAAGAAAATGGAAACGTTTACTATTATCATAAAGGTGATTATAAGCAACAGGGATTCAACGCCAAAGATATTAATCTGCGCCTGCTGAAGGAAACGAAGGAAGTACTTGCGAAAAATGCCGGAGCGAGCGTCATCGATCTCGGAGACGGAGTCGCCGGACTTGAATTCCACTCCCAAAGCAATGCCATCGGTATGGACGTCATCCAGATGATCAATAAAGCGGTCGATATCGTCGATGAGGACTTCGAAGGACTCGTCATCGGAAACCAGGGAAATAATTTCTGCGTCGGTGCGAACCTCGGCATGATGCTTATGGAAGCACAGGACCAGAACTTCTTCGAAATCGAACTCGTCGTCAAACAGTTCCAGCAGGCGATGATGCGCATCAAGTACTCCGACAAGCCTGTCGTTGCCGCTCCATTCGGAATGGCGCTCGGCGGAGGAGCGGAAGTATGCCTGCCGGCTGCTGCGATCCAGGCTTCGAGTGAGACGTATATGGGACTCGTGGAACCGGGTGTCGGACTCATCCCGGGCGGAGGCGGAAACAAAGAACTTTATCTGAAGCATCTGAACAATATGCCGGAAAGTGTAGACTTTGACCTTCAAAAGGTTTCCAATAGCGTATTCCAGAAAATCGCTACCGCTAAAACGTCGACTTCCGCCGAGGAAGCACGTCAAAACGGATTCCTCGATCAGATGGATGCGATCTCTTTCAATCAGGATCACCTGCTTCACGATGCGAAGCAGAAAGTACTCGGGCTTGCCCGGGCCGGATACCAGGCACCGAAACGTAAACCTGTTCCGGTAACCGGTGAATCAGGGTTTGCCACGATGCTTCTTGGTGCGAAAGAAATGCACTACGGCGGCTTCGCTTCGGATCACGATCTGAAAATCGCCGAAAAACTTGCATTCGTATTGGCCGGAGGACGTGTGAAGGAAGGATCGAAAGTGGATGAGCAGTATCTTCTGGATCTCGAAAGGGAAGCTTTCCTCAGTCTGATCGGTGAAGCGAAAACACAGCAGAGAATGCAGCACATGTTACTTAAAGGGAAACCACTTCGTAACTAAAGGGGGAGAAAGTTGTGAGAGAAGCAGTAATTGTGGCCGGTGCACGTACGCCGGTCGGTAAAGCGAAGAAAGGCACGCTTGCAAGCAGTCGCCCGGACGATCTTGCGGCGCTGACAATCAGGGAAACGCTAAGAAGAGCAAATAACTACGACGGTCCTATTGATGATGTCATCATCGGGTGCGCGATGCCTGAGGCCGAGCAGGGGATGAATATGGCACGGAGTATCGGGGCTCTTGCGGGTCTGCACCACTCCGTTCCGACGATTACAATCAACCGATACTGTTCATCCGGACTTCAGAGTATAGCCAATGCCGCCGAGAAGATTATGCTCGGACATTCGGAAGCTGCGATTGCCGGAGGCGCGGAATCGATGAGTCTGATCCCTATGGGAGGACACGTCATCAAGCCGAACGTGGAGCTTGTGGAGAACGCTCCTGAGTACTATATGTCGATGGGACACACGGCAGAGGAAGTGGCGAACCGCTTCAACATCTCCCGGGAAGATCAGGATGCTTTTGCGGCCAGAAGTCACGAGAGAGCGGCTAAAGCTCTGGAAGAAGGGAAGTTCGACGAGGAAATCGTTCCTGTCGAAGTGACCGAAAATGTCCCGGGGCCGGATAACACGACCAGGAAAGTGACGCGTACGCTCGAGCGGGATGAAGGGGTACGTCACGGTACGACGACAGAAACACTTGCCAAACTGAAGCCTGCTTTCCACGTAAAGGGATCGGTTACAGCAGGAAATTCGTCCCAGATGAGCGACGGAGCAGCTTCGGTGCTCGTCATGGACCGGGAGAAAGCCGAGAAGGAAGGCCTGCAGCCGCTCGCCAAGTTCCACTCTTTCGCAGTGGCCGGTGTGGAACCGGAGATTATGGGAGTAGGACCGATTGAAGCGGTGCCGAAAGCTTTGAAAATGGCAGGCCTTTCCCTGGAAGACATCGGTCTGTTCGAACTGAACGAAGCCTTTGCTTCCCAGTCACTTCGGGTCATCCGTGAACTCGGACTTGATGAGGAGAAAGTGAACGTGAATGGAGGAGCGATCGCTCTTGGACACCCGCTCGGCTGTACAGGAACGAAGCTGACGCTGTCACTTATTCATGAGATGAAACGCCGCAACGAAAAATACGGCGTTGTAACGATGTGTATCGGCGGCGGAATGGGCGCTGCCGGAGTATTCGAACTATTATCCTGAGGAGGAATAAATATGAGTGATGTTAAAGATATGATCAAAGGCGGAAGTTTTCTGGTGGAAGATGTGGAAGCGGAAGATATCATCACCCCGGAAGATTTTACCGAAGAACATAAAATGATTGCCAAAACGACGGAAGACTTCATCACGGGAGACGTTCTTCCGAAAGTGGATAAAATCGAGAACCACGAATTCGAACACTCCCTCGAGCTTATGAAGAAAGCGGGAGAACTCGGATTGCTCGGTGCGGACGTACCGGAAGAGTATGGCGGGGTACAGCTGGACAAGATCAGTTCTTCCCTTATTACGGAGAAATTTGCCCGCGCCGGTGGTTTCTCTTTGACCCACGGAGCACACGTCGGAATCGGTTCTCTGCCGATCGTCTTCTTCGGAAACAGTGATCAGAAGAAGAAATATCTGCCGAAACTGGCGACAGGTGAACTGCTGGCTGCGTATGCCCTGACTGAACCGGGTTCAGGGTCTGATGCCCGGGGAGCCAAAACGACAGCCAAACTGAATGAGGCCGGTACTCACTACGTACTGAACGGAGAGAAGCAGTGGATTACGAACTCCGCGTTCGCGGACGTATTCATCGTCTACGCAAAAATTGACGGAGAGAAATTCACGGCTTTCATCGTAGAAAGAGAGCACCCGGGCGTATCCACTGGTCCTGAGGAGAAGAAGATGGGGATCAAAGGGTCCTCCACCCGTACCCTTATCCTTGAAGACGCCGAAGTGCCTGTCGAGAACGTTCTCGGTGAAATCGGCAGAGGGCACATCATCGCTTTCAATATCCTGAACGTCGGCCGTTACAAGCTGGCGATCGGAAGTGTCGGAAGTGCGAAGAGAGCCATCGAACTTTCCGTCAACTACGCTCAGGAACGGAAACAGTTCGATACTCCGATTATGAGCTTCCCGCTTATCAAGGAAAAAGTGGCGTCCGTCGCAGCGAACACGTACGCGAACGAAAGCGCCGTCTACCGTACCGTCGGGCTGTTTGAACAAAGTATGGGACGGCTTTCCGAGGAAGAACTGAATGACGGAAAAGCTGTCGCCAACGTCATCGCCGAGTACGCCATCGAATGTTCTCTTACGAAGGTGTTCGGTTCGGAACTGCTTGACTTCGCAGTGGACGAAGCGGTACAGATCCACGGCGGATACGGTTTCATGCAGGAATACGAAGTGGAACGTATGTACCGGGATTCCCGTATCAACCGTATTTTCGAAGGAACGAACGAAATCAACCGTATGATCGTTCCCGGCAACCTCGTCAAAAAAGCGATGAAAGGCGAACTGCCGATTTTTGAAAAAGCTAAGAAACTTCAGGAAGAAATCATGACGATGATGCCTGAAGAACCGGGAGACGCTCCGCTTGAACAGGAATTCTACCTGCTGAAGAATGCGAAGAAGATCGCTCTGCTGGCTTCCGGACTTGCTGCTCAGAAATATGGAGAGAAACTGGATCAGGAACAGGAAGTACTTGTGAACCTGGCAGACATTACGGGTGAAATTTTCAATATGGAATCTGCCATTCTCCGTACGAAGAAAGCTGTCGACAAAGACGGAGCCGAAAAACACAGCCAGAAACTTCTATATACGGAAGTGTACGTTCAGGAAGCGTTCAATCGTATCGAAGCGCACGCGAAAGAAACACTTATCGCAGCGGAAGAGGGCGACGATCTCCGCATGATGCTCGGAGCTCTCCGGAAGCTGACGCGTCATAACCCGGTGAATGTTATCAAGAAAAAACGTGAAATTTCCGTCGGTCTTGAAAAAGCCGGAAAATACTTCGTGTAATTTCGAAAAAGGCTGTCCTCTGCCGGGGGACAGCCTTTTGTTTTTCAACAAAGAGCGGTTGTGGTAGGATAAATGTGATATTGTTTTGTTAGGAATGGGGGAGAAGTCATGCTTACCTTTTACTGGTATCCGAAGTGCGGCACGTGCCGCAACGCGAAAAGATGGCTTGATGAGAACGATGTGGATTATAAAGCTGTGAATCTCGTGGAAACTCCACCTTCGAAGGAAATGCTGCTGCAGATGATGAAAAACAGCGATCTTCCTTCGAAACGTTTCTTCAATTCCAGCGGGAAGAAGTACCGTGAGCTTGGACTGAAAGACAAAGTAGGGGACATGACGCTTGAAGAACAGGCGGAGATACTGGCTTCCGACGGCATGCTGATCAAGCGGCCGCTAGCTACGGATGGAAGTCGCGTGACCGCAGGGTTCAAAGAAGCGGAGTACGAAGCCAACTGGCTGTAATTTTTGAAGGAGGGGTCAATAATGGAACTGCCAAAAGAATTTCGTTATTCAAAAGAACATGAATGGGTAAAAGAAGAAGGGGATAACCTTCGCATCGGTATTACAGAGTTCGCCCAGTCCGAACTCGGTGACGTCGTGTTCGCCGAGCTTCCGGAAGTCGGTGATGAAGTGGAAGTGGATGAGCCGTTCGGAAGTGTGGAATCCGTGAAGACGGTATCCGAACTTTATGCTCCCGTCAGCGGGAAAGTCGTTGAAGTGAACGATGAACTCGAGGACAGCCCGGAACTAGTAAACGAATCTCCTTACGATAAAGCGTGGATGATCGTAGTCGAGCCTTCCGGGAAGTCCGGACTGGATGATCTGATGAGTGCGGATGAGTACGAAGCTATGATTTCCGAAGATGAATAGAACTTATTAACTTCGACAGACCATGGATCCGCATGGTCTGTTTCTGTATAAAGGGGTAAGCGGGATGAATGAACCTATTTTAATCGTTGAGGGGATTACGGACAAAAAGCATATTAAGAAGATGCTGGCGCAGCCTCTTGAAATCATCTGCACGTATGGAACACTCGGCCTGGAGCGTCTGGATGAGCTGATTTATGAGTACGATCTGGATCACCGCAACGTTTATATACTCGTCGATGAAGACTACTCGGGCTACAGACTCCGGGAACAGTTCAGGGAAGAACTTCCTCACGCTGTACATCTGTACACAAGCAAAACGTACCGGGAAGTAGCTGCTACGCCGGAACCGGAACTCGCACGGATGCTTGCGGGGTACCGGTTCCGGATCAAACCTGTCTACATGATGTAAGGAGGCAACAATGAAAGAAGTGAATGTAAGGGAAACACTGCCGGAAGTAGGAAGAGGGTACGTATTCATTTACAGTCCCTTTTGCGGAACGTGCCACCTGGCAAGGGAAATGCTTGATATCATCGAGAAGATGAGAGAAGAAGATGTCTTCTATGAAATGAACGCGAGCCTCTTCCCGGACTTCATGCAGGAGGAACAGGTATCAAGCGTACCCTGTCTGCTCGTATGGAAAGACGGGAAAGTGGAAGAGAAAGTGTATGCGTTCGAATCGGTGACGAAAATTTTCAATCTGATGAAAGAAAAAGAGAAAATATAGCGAAGCACCAGCTCATCATCCCGGGAGCTGGTGCTTTTGTGAACGCGGACGGGAGAATCGTTCCTTTCGGAAGCGCCACGGGGGCCTGAAAGGAACGATTTACGCCGAATCGTTCCCTTCAGAGAGGGAAGGATGTGCTGAAGGGAAGGAAACAGAGAGAAACGTGACCTTCGGGGCCGGATATGGCGTCCGAAAGTCACGCAAAAGAAATCTCCACTATTCCACCGTTTCTCCGACGGCTTTCATAATGTCCATAAAGGAAGCGTCGTCGCCGAACTGATGAACGATTTCCCCTTCGGATGAGATGATGACGGTGGTAGGAACACCGGTGCAGCCGTAGAGGTCATACACTTTCGTTCCATTATCCTCAAGCGTCGGCTGTGTCAAAAATTTCTCTTTATACTTTACGGCATCTTCCCTCTTTCCTTCCCGGCCGGCAACGTTGATGGTAATCATTTCCACGTCGTCCGTATGGAGCGAATCGAAAAGCTGCTCTTTTTTCGGCATATCTGCACCGGAATCCGGGCACCAGGAGGCCCAGAAAGTAAGAATGGTGACTTTCCCCGGAGTTTCCGGAAGTGTATAAGTGCCTTCTCCGGTAAGGTATGGTAATGTGAATACGGGTGCTTTCATAAGTATCGGATCCTTTCTTCAATAGCAAGTTTGCAAAAATCGTAACATATACACGCTTTTTATTGAAGTTTATTGACACCAGCCCGGTACAGTGCTAAAATCTTCCGTATCGCTCTATAAATTGAATAAATGAAATTCTCTTATCAAGAGAGGTGGAGGGACTGGCCCTATGAAGCCCGGCAACCGTTAAACATTCTGTTTAAAATGGTGCCAAATCCTACAGAACAATCGGTTCTGATAGATGAGAGAACAGAATTGATTTTTAAATACCAACCTTTCTGTTCTTTCAGGCAGAGGGGTTTTTTTATTTGCTAAAACCGTAAGAGACAGCGACTCTTACAGACGCAGGAGGAAAAACAATGATTTCGATTAAAGGTCTGTCAAAAGTGTTCCGAACGAAGGATCAGGATGTACACGCGGTCAGTGACCTCGAGGCGACGATCGACTCCGGTGAAATTTTCGGCGTCATCGGATACAGCGGGGCCGGAAAAAGTACTTTCATCCGCCTGCTGAACCGTCTCGAAGACCCGAGTGGCGGAACGATCAATATAGACGACAGGGAGATTTCTTCACTGTCAAAAGGAGATCTCCGTCTGGCCCGCCAGGACATGGGAATGATCTTCCAGCACTTCAACCTGCTGTGGTCCCGTACAGTGGAAGATAATATCGCTTTTCCACTCGAAATTGCGGGAGTACCGAAGGAGGAAAGAAAGGAACGTGTGGACGAACTGGTGGAGCTCGTTGGTCTCGGCGGCCGCGGGACCTCGTACCCTTCCCAGTTGAGCGGGGGTCAAAAACAGCGTGTCGGTATCGCCAGAGCACTCGCAAATCGCCCGAAAGTCCTTTTATGTGATGAGGCGACCTCCGCTCTCGATCCGGAAACGACCGACTCCATTCTTGATTTGCTCGTCGATATCAATGCGAAACTCGGACTTACCATCGTGCTCATTACTCACGAAATGCACGTCATCCGTAAAATCTGCCACCGTGTGGCTGTAATGGAAGACGGAAAAATTGTGGAAGAAGGTGACGTACTGGACGTATTTTTAAGACCGAAACAGAAAGTGACGAAACGTTTCGTCGACCAGGTGATGGGAGACCCTGACCGGGAATCTTCTCTTTCTCTTATTAAAGAGGAATACCCTCTCGGGGAAGTGGCCCAGTTTCATTTCGTCGGAGAACGTACGCATCAGGCACTGATCAGTGAAGTGTCCCGGAAGTTCCAGGTGGATGTGAACGTGCTCCACGGGAAGATCACCCAGACCCAGAAGGGTGCATATGGTACATTGATCGTGCATCTCGAAGGAGAAAAAGAAGAAATTGAACGGGCTCTGACGTATGTAAGAGAAACGTCTGTAGAAGTGGAGGTGGCCCTTGATGTTTGAACAATTGTTTCCTAACGTTCAGGTTGACGACATGATTACCGCGACGAACGAGACGCTGTTTATGACGTTCTTCTCCGTTCTCGGAACGTTCATATTCGGCCTGCTTCTCGGTCTGCTGCTTTATTTAACAGGCCCGGGAGGCATCTGGCAGAATAAAATAGCGAACTGGATTACCGCAGCTTTCGTCAACGTCTTCCGGGCTATCCCGTTCATTATTCTCATCCTGCTTCTGTTCCCGTTCACCGATTTTTTCGTCGGGACGATACGCGGGCCTTCAGCAGCACTGCCGGCACTCATTATCGGAGGTGCGCCTTTCTATGCCCGTCTCGTTGAAATAGCACTTAAAGAAGTGGATAAAGGTGTAATCGAAGCGGCCAAAGCGATGGGAGCCAAATACCGTACAATCATTTTCAAAGTTCTTCTGCCGGAATCGACTCCGGCTTTGATATCCGGACTTACAGTAACGGCCATCGCTCTGATCAGCTATACAGCTGTAGCGGGAGTGATCGGCGCCGGAGGTCTCGGGGACTTCGCTTACTTTTACGGGTTCCAGAGGAACAGTTTTGATGTCGTATTCGTATGTACCGTGCTTATCGTCATTATCGTATTCGTTTTCCAGTTCATCGGAGACTTCGCTTCCAGAAAACTGGACAAAAGATAAAACTACGTTTTAAAAAAGGAGAGAGTACCATGAAAAAATTTCTACTCACGTTAGCCACTATAGCCCTTGTTTCCCTGCTCGCAGCATGTGGATCGGACAGCTCAGATTCCGGTGATTCGGAAGGATCGGATAAAGAAACATCCGAAATATCCGTCGGCGCCACCAGTGTTCCGCACGCAGAAGTGTTGAAAGAAGCACAGCCGCTTATGGAAGAAAAGGGCATTACGCTGAATATCGAAGAATATCAGGATTACGTCCTCCCGAACCGTGATCTGTCTGAAGGGGAGATCGACGCAAACTATTTTCAGCATATTCCTTACCTGAATACGCAAATGGAAGAGAACGGCTATGATTTCGCCAACCTTGGAGGTATCCACATCGAGCCGATGGGTATCTACTCCAAAGGAATCGAAAGTATCGAAGATGTGGAGGATGGAACGACGGTGCTTATGAGCCGCTCTGTCGCAGACCATGGGCGTATCCTTTCCCTTCTCGAGAAAGAAGGCCTGGTGAAAATCGACCCGGACGTGGATCCGGTGAACGCTAAACTGGAAGACGTCGTCGAGAACCCTAAAAATCTTGAGTTCGACGCAGGGATCGATGCAGCCCTTCTACCTGAAAACTACGAGAGAGAAGAGAATGCGCTTGTCGCCATCAACACGAACTACGCGATCCAGGCGGACCTTAACCCGAGTGAAGACGCCCTTCTTCTCGAAGGTTCCGACTCTCCTTACGTAAACGTAATCGCAGCGAAAAGTGAAGATAAGGACAGCGAAGCATTGAACACCCTGGTGGAAGTACTTCGCTCCGATGAAATCCAATCCTTCATGAAAGAGCAGTATGATGGTGCGGTCGTGCCTGTAGACGGCAGTGACAGCGAAAAATGAAAAGGAAGCACTTCCCCTGACTTGAGTGGGGAGTGCTTCCTTTTTTTGCTTCAGCTATTGTCCGTTTTCAAATTATCTACATAGCGCTTTCCTTCGACGAGAGAAAGTCCGAAAGCCTGCCGTGCTTTTTTGACAGCTTTTATTTCCTCTCCCTGCCCGAGTAATTCCAGCAGTTCTTCATCGACCGGGTAGCCGGAAACGTTTGTCTGTGCTTTGATTGTATCAAGTTTATAATGCAGCCCTTCCACCCGATTTTCTAAATTACTGATTTTAATTGAGAAATAGATGATGACCAGTATGATGATTCCGGAAAAGCCAAATACCATGTACGTTCCCTCCCGTTGTAAATTGCGTATAACGCATATACGGAAGAAGGAGGCGCGAAGTTTCAGAACTTCTGAGGTTCCCGGCATCCGGAATAGGAGAAGGATATTCAAAAAAATGTGTTTAATTTTCCGAGTGCGGGGAATCACCCCCATATAACAACAGAAGAGTATAAAGAAGAGAAAAGGACGAATTATAGGCATGCCTTTCCTGATTTATTCTCAGAGAGTATATCTATACGAAAATGCTGAATAATCATAAGATTTGCGCTTTTGTCTGATTTCTTCTTTGTGCTATTCTTATAGTTGTAAAAACTCTGAAAGGATTGATTAATTATCAGCGACTGTTTGGGTTTAACTTATACGAGTGAAATGGAAAAAGGAATGTTCCAGGCACACGACATTTGCTTTGCGGAATACGGCAGAAAGTTGGAAACCCAGATTCAGGTAGAGAAGAAACGGAGCCGGGAGTATGAAGAAAGTAAGAAAATACACTCGGAAATGGAAAGACAGCTGCACAGATAATGTATAAGTATAAAGGAACCGCCCGTAGAGAAGGATCAGTCTTCTCTCCGGGCGGTTTTTTCCTGCAGGCACGCATGGCACTCTCGCACACTTCATCTCAGCAGACGCCCCTGTCTCCAAATTGAATATCAAAAGATTAATGTAATAGATAACTTTAGCTATTCCTTAAGTTTTTGTTATAATAGGAGATGGTGCAAACGGGAAATGGAAAGGACGAAAAAAGTTGATATCAGCTTTGAAATGATTTAAGATTATAATGAGAATAAATTGAGAATGGTTTTAAATCAACCGACCATACACCCAATAATTGATCACAATACACAGGAGGTATTATACATGGCAGGCTCAACACTCGAAATCAAAGATCTTCATGTTGAAATTGAAGGTTTGGAAATTCTGAAAGGTCTAAATTTAACTCTAAAAGGTGGAGAATTCCACGCGGTAATGGGACCGAACGGAACCGGTAAATCCACACTGGCTTCAGCAGTGATGGGTCACCCTAAATACGAAGTTACCCAAGGTGAAATTCTGCTCGACGGGGAAAACGTTCTCGAGATGGAAGTGGACGAACGTGCCCAGGCGGGTCTGTTCCTTGCTATGCAGTACCCAAGTGAAATCAGCGGTGTGACGAACTCCGACTTCCTTCGTTCGGCGATCAACTCCCGCCGTGAAGAAGGCGACGAGATTTCCCTGATGAAATTCATCAAACAGATGGATGCGAAGATGGATACACTCGACATCGATAAGAATATGGCTCAGCGTTACCTTAACGAAGGTTTCTCCGGCGGAGAGAAGAAACGTAACGAAATCCTTCAGCTTATGAACATCGAGCCGTCTATCGCCATTCTGGATGAAATCGACTCCGGTCTCGATATCGACGCTCTTAAAGTCGTAGCAAAAGGCATCAACGAGATGCGTGACGACTCCTTCGGCTGCCTGATCATCACTCACTATCAGCGTCTTCTCAACTACATCACTCCTGATAAAGTGCACGTAATGATGCAGGGACGCATTGTGAAAACCGGCGGACCTGAACTTGCTCAGCGTCTCGAGGAAGAAGGGTACGACTGGATCAAGGAAGAACTTGGAATCGAAGACGAAACAATCGGCTCTAAATAATCGAAGGTTAGGAGGGATCTCATGGCTGTAGAAGTATCAATGCCATACGACAAGCAATACGTCACAGAATATTCGAACAAGCATAACGAACCGGCATGGATGAAAGAGCTTCGTCTGGCGGCTCTTGAAAAATCGGAGAATCTTCCGATGCCGAAGCCTGATAAAACTAATATAGAGAAATGGAACTTCACCGATTTCTCTCATGACGTGGAAGGAACGAACATCGACTCGCTCGAAAATCTTCCACCGGAAATCCAGAATTTCCTCGATCAGGAGAAAGAAACGGAGAACCTTCTCATTCAGCGCAACCACACGGCTGCATACTCTTCTCTTAACCAGGAACTGCAGGACAAAGGCGTGATTTTCACGGACATTTTCACTGCACTCCGCGATCATTCAGAACTCGTGAAAGAGTATTACATGACAGAAGCGGTAGCTGTAGATGAACACCGTCTCAGTGCTCTGCATGCAGCTCTTATGAACAGCGGTATCTTCCTTTACGTTCCGAAAAACGTGCATATCGAAGAGCCGCTTCAGGCAATCTTCTGGCAGGAGGATGAGCGCGCATCTCTTATCAACCACATCCTCGTCGTAGCAGAAGAGAACAGTTCCGTCACTTACGTGGAAAACTACATTTCCAATAACACGGAAGCTCAGACGTCAGCTAATATCATTACGGAAGTCATCGCAAAAGATAACGCGAAAGTTTCCTTCGGTGCTGTCGACAACTTCGCAGCAGGTACGACCGTCTACTCGAACCGCCGCGGTATTGCAGGCAGAGATGCCCGTATCGAATGGGCGATCGGTCAGATGAACGAAGGGAACACCGCGGCCGAGAATATCACGCATCTCGTCGGTGATAACTCGGAAGGCGATGCGAAGATGGTTGTCGTCGGACGTGGAGAGCAAAAGCAGAACTTTACGACGAATATCCGTCACTTCGGTAAAGAATCGGACGGCTTCATTCTTCAGCACGGAGTTATGAAGGACAAGTCTTCCGGTATCTTCAACGGCATCGGCAAAATCGACCACGGTGCAACGAAAGCGAATGCGGAACAGGAGTCCCGTGTTCTTATGCTCAGTAAGGATGCCCGTGGGGATGCTAACCCGATTCTTCTTATCGATGAAGACGATGTAACAGCAGGTCACGCAGCTTCTGTCGGACGTGTGGACCCGGTTCAGCTTTACTACATGATGAGCCGCGGTATTCCGAAGAGAGAAGCGGAGCGCCTGATCATTCACGGATTCCTGGCACCGGTCGTTAACCAGCTTCCGGTAGAGGCTGTGAAAAATCAGCTCCGTCAGGTTATCGAAAGGAAAGTGAATTAATGGATGTATTGGCGGTACGTGAGGCATTTCCGATTCTTCATCAGGAGGTAAACGGTCATCCTCTTGTATACCTCGATTCATCTGCGACCTCCCAGACTCCGAAGTCTGTCATCGATAAAATTGATGACTACTATAAGCGGTACAACTCGAACGTTCACCGCGGAGTGCATACACTGGGGGCGGTCGCTACGGATGAATATGAAGGAGCACGCGAGAAAGTCCGCTCCTTCATAAATGCATCCAATACGAAGGAAATTGTTTTTAATCGTGGTACGACAACGGGGATCAACACGGTAGCCCAGAGCTACGGCGTGGATAACGTGGAACCTGGTGATGAGATTGTCATTACGGAAATGGAACACCACAGTAACCTGATACCATGGCAGCAGCTTGCAAAGCGCAAAAACGCAACACTTAAATACATTCCGATGCAGGAGGACGGCACGCTTTCCATGAGCGATGTGAGGGATACGATCAGCGACAGAACCAAAATAGTCGCTGTCTCCCATGTTTCAAACGTTCTCGGTACCATCAACCCGATCAAAGAAATCGCAGCGGCGGCTCACGAGAAGAATGCAGTAATAGTCGTGGACGGTGCTCAGAGTGCTCCTCACATCAAAATCGATGTGCAGGATCTGGACTGTGATTTCTATGCCTTCTCGGCCCACAAGATGTGTGGACCGACGGGAATAGGGGTATTGTATGGTAAGAAAGATTTGCTCGATAACATGGAACCGGTAGAATTCGGCGGAGAAATGATCGATTTCGTCAGCCTGTACGATTCCACGTGGAAAGAACTTCCGTGGAAGTTCGAAGGAGGTACGCCGATCATAGCCGGAGCGATAGGACTCGGTGCTGCAATCGATTATCTCGAAAGCGTCGGTATGGAAGAAATCGAGAAGCACGAAGAGGAGCTCATCAGCTATGCGCTTCAGAAGATGGACGACATGGACGGAGTGACTGTCTATGGTCCGAGAGAACGGGCAGGACTTGTCACTTTCAACGTCGATGGCGTCCACCCGCACGATCTGGCTACCGTTCTTGATACGGAAGGGATAGCCGTAAGAGCCGGACACCACTGTGCCCAGCCGCTCATGAAGTGGCTCGGTGTAAATGCAACAGCCAGAGCCAGTTTCTATTTGTATAACACGACGGATGAGATTGACCGCTTTGTGGAAGGACTTCAGAAAACAAAGGAGTATTTTGGCGATGTCATTTAATAACTTAGACACACTTTATCGCCAGGTTATCATGGATCACTACAAAAATCCCCGCAATAAAGGGTCTATCGAAGGCGAGCACATGGCGATCGATATGAATAACCCTACATGCGGAGACAGAATCCAGCTTCAGCTTCAGCTTGAAGATGGAGTGGTGAACGAAGCTAAATTCGACGGAGAAGGCTGCTCTATCAGCCTTTCCTCCGCCTCCATGATGACAGAGGCAGTAAAAGGGAAAACAGTCGAAGAAGCTCTTGAAATGTCGAAACTTTTCTCCGCTATGATGCAGGGAGAAGACGTCGACCCGGAACAATTCGCACTGGAAGATATCGAGGCGCTTCAGGGAGTTTCCCAGTTTCCGGCCCGTATCAAATGTGCCACCCTCTCCTGGAAAGCGATGGAGCAGGGGGTAGAGGAGTCCGAAGAAGCTTAAACGGATGAATCAATATATAAGGAGGTAATATCATGGCTAAGAAAGCTCCAGAAATGGAAGACTATAAATATGGCTTTCACGATAAAGACGTATCTGTTTACAGGACCGAAAGAGGTCTGACAGAACAGGTCGTAAAAGATATTTCCGCACGTAAGGAAGAGCCGGAGTGGATGCTTAACTATCGCCTGAAGTCTCTTGAACAGTTCTACAAGAAACCGATGCCTCAGTGGGGCGGCGACTTGTCAGAGCTTGACTTCGACGATATTACGTATTACGTAAAGCCTTCCGAAAATACAGAACGTTCCTGGGATGAAGTACCGCGGGAAATCAAAGACACCTTTGATCGTCTCGGTATTCCGGAAGCAGAACAGAAATATCTTGCCGGTGTATCTGCCCAGTATGAATCCGAAGTTGTATATCACAACATGCAGGAAGATCTGGAGAACCTCGGCGTTATTTTCAAAGATACGGATACAGCGCTTAAAGAAAACGAAGATCTGTTCCGGCAGTATTTCGCAAAAGCGATTCCGAACTCCGACAACAAGTTCGCAGCGCTGAACTCAGCCGTATGGTCCGGCGGTTCCTTTATCTACGTACCGAAGAATACGAAAGTGGATACACCGCTTCAGGCCTATTTCCGTATCAACTCGGAAAACATGGGTCAGTTCGAACGTACGCTGATCATCGCAGATGAAGGCGCATCCGTGCACTACGTTGAAGGCTGTACAGCACCGACGTACTCCTCAAGCTCCCTGCACAGTGCAGTAGTGGAAATCTTCGTTAAGAAAGATGCCTACTGCCGTTATACGACGATCCAGAACTGGGCGAACAACGTCTATAACCTGGTTACGAAACGTGCTGTAGCGGAAGAGAACGCTTCGATGGAATGGGTGGACGGTAACCTCGGTTCCAAACTTACAATGAAATATCCATCCGTTCTTCTTACAGGTGAAGGAGCACGCGGTAACACGCTTTCCATCGCTCTTGCCGGCGCAGGTCAGCACCAGGATGCCGGTGCGAAGATGCACCACCTGGCACCGAATACTTCATCAAGTATCGTTTCCAAATCCATCTCCAAAAACGGTGGTAAGGTAACGTACCGCGGAATCGTCCAATTCGGTAAAAAAGCGGAAGGCGCCCGCTCGAACATTGAGTGCGACACGCTGATCATGGATAACGAATCCACATCCGATACGATTCCTTATAACGAAATCATGAACGAAAACATCTCTCTCGAACACGAAGCGAAAGTTTCGAAAGTGTCCGAAGAGCAGCTATTCTATCTCATGAGTCGCGGTCTTTCTGAAGAGGAAGCGACTGAAATGATCGTAATGGGCTTCATCGAGCCATTTACGAAAGAACTTCCGATGGAATATGCGGTAGAAATGAACCGTCTCATCAAATTCGAGATGGAAGGTTCTATCGGTTAATAGCTGTAAGACCCCTGTCACGATTCAATTCGTACAGGGGTTTTTTGTTTCGTTATTTTAGTTAAATGTAAATTAGTGTAAGATAAAAGGAAGAGTAACTTACCTAAAGAAGGAGGGAGAAGATGAAGAAGTTGCTCACTGACACGTTCAAGGATTTTGCCGAAAAAGAATGCATTGGTTCCAGTCCGCTTTACTGGGAGCTGAGCCTTAAAATTGCAGAAGACGAAGACATACTGGACCTGTGTACCGAGGTAGAGAAAAGTCAGCCGATACCGAATCTGCTGTTCGGGGCTGTACACTATCTGCTGCTCAAAGATACGGAACACGAACTGAAAGACTACTACCCCAGTCTCGTGGATTTCCCGAAAAGAGACCGTTATCTGTACCGGATATTCAAAGACTTCTGTTTGGAAAATAAGGAAGAAATAAAAGTAATTTTGAAAAATAACATCGTACAGACAAATGAAGTGAGACGCTGTGCCTACCTGTTTCCTGTCTTCTCTTACATATATGCTCAAACACAGAAACCGCTGTCGCTTATAGAGATAGGAACGAGTGCAGGGCTGCAATTACTATGGGACCAGTATGCTTACAGCTACGGCACTGGGAAAACGTATGAAAAAAAAGATTCTGCCGTACATTTGGAGTCGAAAGTACGGGAGGGGAGAATACCGGAACACTTGCTGAACGATGTTCCTCCGGTTGCAGAACGGACAGGGGTGGATCTGAACATTGTGGATGTGACCGTAACAGAAGAGAAATTATGGCTGGAGGCGCTCATCTGGCTCGAACATGCCGACAGACGACGCAACTTTTTGCGCGCCGCCCGAAAACTGCAGCAGCAACCGCTCGCTCTCATAGAAGGAGACGGTGTCTCCCTACTTCCTGAGATTGCGGCAGAAATGTCTGAAGATTCCACTCTATGTATTTTTCACACTCATGTAGCTAATCAGTTCACGAAAGAAGATAAAAACAGGGTGGAGGAGGAAATAAGGAAGCTCAGTGAACAAAGACGGGTTTTCCACGTTTATAACAATATGCAGGACCGCCAATTACACATCGATAGCGTCTTCCGGAGGGAAACAAAAACGAACACACTGGGCGAGACGGACGGGCATGGCCGATGGTTCGACTGGAAGATCTAACTATAGAAAATACAGAATTTCGAATGAGGCGGAGCACAGAATATCTGTTATATATCCCCATGATTGCCCATATCCATACTGTAAAGACGCTTACCTTTATATTGGATAAGCGTCGACTTTTTAGATTTAATGTAATGTATATATTGAATTATGTAATTTATATGTTACTTTATATAGTGAAGGGGGTCTTACATAAGTGAAAAATAACGTAAAAATAGCCCGCGTGCAAATGGATATGACCCAGGCGCAGTTAGCCGAACAAACAGGAGTCACCCGTCAAACAATCAGTTTAATAGAGAAGGGAAAATACAACCCTACGTTAAAACTGTGTCTTGCCATTTGCGACGCGGTACACAAGTCTCTGGATGAACTGTTCTGGATAGATAAGGAGGAGCGGACCGATGATACAAAAAATAAATGACGAACGTTTGAAACGGAAGAATTTGGAGAACACGCGAATTTTATTTATCGTTCAGACCGCTGGAATCATAGGCATATTAGGGTACGATCTGGTTACGAAAGGTATGGAAGGGATGACCGGTAACCCGCTGTGGTTTGTGCTAATTCTCACAGGCATAGTCTCTGCTTATTTATCTATGAGTATAAGCGTGGATCATGAATCAGATAAAAAGTCCCCTAAGAAAGGATTTCTTACTTCGATAGCGGTAATTAGTGTTATTGCAATCGGTCTCGGTGTTGCAGTTACTCTTACTGCGGATTTAAATACGGGAATCCTCATAGGAGCGATAGTTTTTATATGTTTCGTAGTACCTTACTTTTATCTTTATTATTTACGGAAGAAACAGGAAGATTGAAGCAGTGGAACGTTTTCAAAAGGGTTTTGACAAATCACCTGGTTTTATCTAACATAAATTGGAAAGAACATTATTTTCAATGAGGTGCTTATTTTGGAATTAGTCAGTTTCGGAATCATTGTATTCGCGGGCTTGGTTATTTTCTTCGCTTCCGGATGGTTTACCGGTACGGATGAATTTGGCGGGGTCAATACGAGAGATAGTGAACGCTTGAAGATTATTAAACAGAAAGCTATTGTAAGCAGTTGGATTTTACTCGTAATGGTTTTCTTTTTAAGTTCCGTTTTCGAATTCCTGCAATTGAATAACGGAGGGTGGAACTTATTCGGGAGCATTAAACCTGAACTGCTTTATTTGCTTGTTGCTGTTTCCAGCTATCTCGTCTATTACTGGATGTATAAACGTCGCCTAAGCAGCAGTACGTCTCTGCAAGGTAACACAGACAGGAGTTGATTTACTATCGACGTTTTAGTTTTTATTGTCATTTGTTTAGTAATTCTTGCCCTTCCCGTTGCGATAATATATTGGGGAGTAAAACAAATCACCGGTGCGCTGAAACCGAAGATGAATGAGTTTTCGGAACAAAAAGACAGAATAGAATCTTTGGAAACGCGGGTTAAGGTACTTGAAAGAAAGTTGGACGAAAAATAAATAAGCCATTTCCAGGATTTAAGACATAAGACAATTTTTAAAGAGAGTCATGTTAGTAGATTAAGGAGGGGTATCTGTGAAATTGAAAACTCTGGCCGGCATTTTGATGGGTTTCACAATCGGATTCCTGCTAGTAAGCCTTTGGAAGACCGACTTGGACTGGAGTTTGTGGGGAGGGCTCATGATCGGCGGAACGGTCGGGCATTTTATCATGGTAACCTTGAATGGACGTAAGAAAAACAAACAATTATAAGGGGGTGTTGCAATGAAAAATAGTCTTTTGGTCCTATTCACTGGTTTTCTCAGTAGATGAGTGAATTTTCTCTCCCGCAGTCGTACGTACGTTTAACGGCTCCTCAATTTCATCGAGTCCGATATAAATAAAAGGAGACTTGTGAAGATCACTTTGATTCTGAGTCATATTTAAAATAACTTCCGTGCCATTCGTTTGATTGATCTCCTCGACTTCTATTTTCTGACCTGCATATTTTTCGCCAAGCCTTACGAAAATTTCTTTATTTCCTTCTGAAATTGTGGAAACACTATAGTGATTTTCCGTGTTATTCTGGACGGTCATCTGTCCCTGTTCAATAATCCAATAATCGCTTTCGTTTAAACCAGGAACGAGTACGATGGTGAAGAAGATGACGGGTATTACAAACAGACCAATTTTATCGCCACGCGTGAATCTCGTCTGTCTGGCTGATTTAGTCAGGGAAGGTATTGCTATCGCACCGAGTATACTGACCACCAGAATCCCCATTGCCAAAAATATATACCCCATCCCTTCAAATCCTCTTATAAAGAAATAACTGTAGAGAACAATAATAAAAGCTGTGATGAATGTCATTAGTGGAGCCAAGTAGTACCGATTATTAAATTTCGCAATGATAAAGAAGAAACTGAAAATCAGTAAACCCAAAAATAACCCGACAGCCAATATTGAATACACATTCTCACCTCCCGAAAGTCTTTAACGGAATGCAACCTTTTTTCTTGTACCATGATTTTAACATGGAATATAGATCACCCCGATAGCGTACACTATTCAGGGTGTGGAATTTACTGCACTACCATACAGTATTAATTCTTCTTCCTTTCTGCATAAACGCTCATAGCATTATACATGAATTCAGCCAAACCCTCTCCGAACTGGTCTATGTTTTCAGTGAAGCGTTCATCATTTACGTACATATGACCGAGTCCTTCGAAAGCGTGCGGAGAGTAATTCCCCACTTCATTTAAATAGTGATACCATATATCGATTTTTTCCTGAGCTATCTCGGATTCAGGTGATACACCACGGATAAGGGCCAATTCACGAAAGATTTCATTGAATTTCTCCTGGTCATACCCGGTCATTTTCTTAACCTTTTCCTCGGATTCATCGACTACCTGATCCCCCCATCTTTCTCTCGCTTCTTCCTCGTAGGGATTATGACCAAAGTCAAAACCTGTGAATTTTTCCCGGTTTGACATCTGTATCTCTCCTTTCAACTCTTGTATTGTTTTTTCGATCGTTCTGATCACTTCGTCAAGCCGCTCTCTTTTACTATAAAGCGTGTCGCGTTGCATGAGTAATGCTTCCCGCCGATCGAATGATGGATTGTGCATAATCTCTTTGATTTTTTCCAATGGTAAGCCGAGCTCTTTGAAAAACAGAATTTGCTGGAGGACTTCCAGATTTTTATCGGAATATATCCGGTAGCCGGCTTCTGTAACCTCCTCTGGGACCAGTAATCCGATGTCATCGTAGTGGTGCAACGTGCGAACGCTGACACCCGATAACTCTGCCATTTCTTTTACTTTCATCATCACGTCCTCCTTTCACTGATAACTATAAAGTATCCCGTAGCGGTAGGGTCAACAACAATTAACTGTGAAAAGTTAATCATCTCTGTTAAAATAGTTACAAAATTTAGAATTTTTATCGATACATAAGTAATTCAGGTAACAAGGTGATAAAGCATGAATAGTTTCAACGAATGGACGGGCAGGTGAGGTCTTTGGCGTGGAAGTCATATTTGTTACATGAATGTATGAAACCTTTCTTTTTAATACTGGGCGTCTTCCTCATAAGTATCTCTCCTTTATTCATATCGGTGGAGGGGTTTGTCTGGCCTGGACTCGAACAAATCGGCGGGATTCTCGGTCAATTGACGAACCCGGAGGCGCTGGTCTATATCAACCCCGGGTCCGGGGAGGAAAGAAGTCTGTTTCCGATTATATTCAAGGCTTTTGCGAGTTCTTTGACAGTATTGGGAATAGCTCTCGTCGTTTCTTTCTCCCTGGCTCTCCTCGGTACGCTTCTTTTGTGGCGCGCACCAAAGAGACTCTATCAGCTGTGCTTGTCTTTTACTTCCATCCTGCAAAGTATTCCGGACATCGTATTCGTTGTTGCTTCCCAGATGTTTCTCGTATGGCTGTATGTAGAAACAGGATCTACTTACATAAAAATTGCAGGTGCAGGAGAAGAAGAAGCCGTGCTGGCACCGGCCCTGATCCTGTCGATTCTTCCGACCATTTACTTTTTTCAGTCGATGCTCAGTCTTGTGGAGGAAGAGAAAGAAAAGCCATACTATGAAATGGCTGTAAGTAAAGGATTACCGAAAACATTCATACTGCTTACCCATATTTTGAGGAATATTCTGGTGCGTCTGTCTTACCAGGCGAAGTTCCTGATCAGTATTATGGTCAGCAACCTGCTCATCGTCGAATATCTTTTCGAGAATTTCGGGATGACGTCTTTCCTGCTTACTTATTCGCAGCCTCCCGTGTTTTTTGTTACAGCTCTATTATTCTTTGGGCCTGTTTATCTTTTTCTGAAAATCGTTGAATTGGCCCTGTATTTCTTCACCAGGCAGGAGGTCTCCCTATGATGAAAAGGTTGGGCAAACAGCCGTTATTCCTATGGGGATTCGGATTTATAATAGTTATGCTGGCAGGCAGCCTGATTCACGCGAATTTTTTCGATTCATATGTGCGTCACACTCCCTTCCTCGAAAACGGACAGGGGGAGATGGTCGGTCCTCCTTTTGCTCCCTTCGAACACTCGATTCTGGGTACGGATATGAATGGCAATCATATCGTTTATTACATTCTTAAAGGAGCCAAGTATACGATTCTGGGCGTGTTTTCTATAGGAGCTCTCAGTTTCGCGCTTGCTTTCCTGTTCGGCATCCCTCTTGGATTCAAAAATAAAGGGAAGTCTAAAATCGTTGAAAACACGCTTTCTGCTTTATATTTCATACCGGCTTCCGTCATTGCCTACAACTTTCTCAGACCATTATTGCTGGAGCCCATGTCCGGATTCCCAACGACGCTCGGGTTCCGGTTAGGCACAGAGGTGCTGGTTATCGGTATTTTATTGACACCTCCTGCCGCCATTTACATAGCGAATGAGACGAGCGCCATCTTGAAGAAGGAGTACATCACGACGAGCAGGTCTCTCGGAGCAGGACCGTTTCATCTGTTCCGTTCTCATCTGCTTCCTCATCTGAAAGAACGGCTGGTTACGCTGTTCATGAGACAGAACGTCCAGGCTGTTCTCGTTATAAGCCACCTCGGTGTATTTGAACTCTTTTTCGGTGGAACGAAAGCGGAATTCGGATTAGGGGCCGGGCGTCCGGTACCCGTCACTTATGAGTGGGCTTCCATGGTAGGTATGTATTTTCGTACACTGCAAACGAACGTATACTGGCTGGTAGGTATCCCGCTGATTTTTCTCGTGTTGTTCGTTCTTGCTTTGACGGGGATGAGTCGTGCCCTGAGAAAAGTTTTAGCAGAAGACGGGAAGGTTTCCAAAAGTGAAGAAGAAAGTGATCTGCAGTCGGTTGGCGGCCGGGATGATTTCAGTATGGTGGAAAAAGCTTCGAAGTATTAGGGGTTCACTGCGGTTTAATGTAAAACTGATTTCTTTCAACTTCTTTACCACTTGAAACCTTTTCTTGCTCATAACCGTAGGAAGTAGGAAGAGAGCGAGGGGAAACCATGAAAAAAATCATACTCATGCTGAGCTTATTTATGCTTGCTTTTCCTCTGCATGCATTCGCGGTGGAATATGACATTGAAAAAACTGCTATCACGGCAGAGCTGCAAGAAGACGGAACGGTTCACGTCGAAGAGCGGCACACGTATCAATTCGAAGGAGAGTTCAATGGTATTTCGAGAACGCTCATAGCTAAAGATAATGCAGTGATCGAAGATGTGAAGGCTTTTGAACAGGGGAAAGAACTCAAAGTGGAACAGGAAGATGAATTGTATAAAGTTCATCGTTCCGGTGAAGATGAAACGGTATCGGTCCGCCTTACTTACGTTATCGAGGGCGGGGTGGACGTGTATTCGGATGTTGCCCAGTTCTACTGGCCGTTTTTCGACGGTAGTAACGAATCGGATTATGAAAACATGACGATTACGGTTGTACCACCGGAGCCTTCCGAAGCAAAAGCGGCTTATGGTTATGATGCCGCTTATCATACCGCGGACAGCGGTTCCGACGGCACAGTGGTTTTCGATATGGGGAAGGTGCCGGAGGGGAAGAACGGAGACATACGCGTCGCTTATGACGCCACCCTTTTTCCGCAGGCGGAGCTGACCAGTGATGAAGCCATGCTGGCGGAAATCCTTGATGAGGAAGCGGAATTGAATGAGAAGATGATCGCCCGGCAGGAACGTTACGAATTGTGGAGCGGGCTCGGTCCTTATATAACCGGAGCTTTTTTCCTTCTGGCATTCGTCCTGTTCCTTACCGGTTTCCGGAGAAGGAAAGAAACGCTGCGGGAAGCAGAACGTAAGAGAAGCGGCACCGGAAGATTTCCGGAGACTTCGATGAGCCTGCCCGCCATGCTTATGTTCAGCAACTATGGTCAGGTGACGATTCCTATGATGACTCCTGCCCTGCTTGAGGTTGTGAGGAAAGGAAACGTCGAGGAAGGGCCGGAGCAGGAATTCCGGGCAGTGAACCGGGAAACCGATTACCCCCATGAGACGCTTCTGATGAACTGGCTGTTCGATGAAGTGGGAGAGGATGGGACATTCAAGGTGGAAGACCTGGAAGAATATCTGGAGGATGAGGGCCACATTGAATCCTATCAGGAGAACTTCCGTCTGTGGAGCGAAGCAGTAAAACAGGAAGTGAAGCAGTACGACCTGTACGAGAAGAATACGAAAGCCCGCTGGACGGCCGGAGTGGCGGGGCTGGCCATATTGCCTTTTACGATTCTGTTTCCTGTCTATGAAGTATTCATCTGGATGGCGGTCGCGATTGCGTTATTCTTTTACTTTCTCCTGTTCGCTTTGCTCTATCGCCCCCTTACGTTTGAAGGGCAGCGGCTCAAGCAGGAGCTCGAACCACTTAAAACGGGAGAAGAGTGGCAACAGTGGGAAGAAAAAGATCAGATATCCGCCTATCTGTATCAGGTGGGCGCGGGAAAAAGAAAATCGGACATCGATCTGCCCGCCAGTGCCGTAACTGCGAACGATCTCGCCATGTTTATGATACTTGCAGGGACGCTTGATCAGAGTTTCCGACAGGCAGATCAGACCGCCTCCGTTTCGGCTGCGACTACAGGCGCCGGAGCCGGTGGTGGTGCCGGAGTAGGCGGTGGCGGTGGTGGTTCAGGTGCTTTCTGATGCGCCGATTCGATTCTCAACACGTACACTTATAAACCGTTAAATTTTCAATTTATGCACGAGCCTCTTCAGGGGCCCGTGCTTTTTTCCATTCACTGAAAACCTGTGTTATCATCGTTCTAATAAGGGTATAGTTGAATATAAAAGATAAAGAGGGTACATATTTATGATTTTTATAATTATTTCATTGATTATCGGGTTCCTTACCGCTTTCATCGGAAGTATAGCCGGTCTTGGCGGCGGAGTGATTCTAATACCGTCCCTGCTGTTTCTGTCCGATTTCTTCGAAGCTTTTTCGTGGGTCACCCCGCAGAAGATTGTGGCGATATCTCTTATCGTTATGATTTTCACCGGGATGTCCTCCGCCCTTTCCTATATTCGGCATAAGAGGGTCGATTTTAAACTCGGGGCTCTGTTTCTTATCGGAAGTATCCCGGGCGGCATATTTGGGGCGTACATTAACGGTTTTCTCAATGCGGATGTATTTTCCCTCATTTTTGGAGGAGTTATGATTTTCGTATCCCTTCTTTTCTTCCTGCCGAGGCGCCAGGGGTCCACGCCTCTCTTCAAGAAGGGGATGAAAGGGGTCCGGACTGTAGCCGGGGAGGAGTATCACTATACGGTTCCGATTACTCTCGGTCTTGTCCTCGCTTTCGTGGTCGGGACGTTATCCGGACTGCTCGGTATCGGAGGCGGGTCGCTCATGGTGCCGGCGATGATTCTGCTGTTCCAGCTGCCTCCGCATATTGCCACAGCCACCTCGATGTTCATGATATTTTTTGCCGTAATCCCGAGTTCCGTGACGCATATCAGTCTTGGTCACGTGGACTGGTATCGGACACTGTTCTTCATTCCGGGAGCGTATCTCGGCGGCACGGTCGGGGCGTACGTGAATCGTAAGATGAATGCGAAAAGTATAGAATGGGTGCTGCGCATTCTTCTGATTGTCGTAGGTATCCGTCTGATTTCTCAGGGATTATGATAAGGAGAAGAGATTATGATAGAGAAAATATTTATTTACTATACGAGCGATTTGCACAGTTATTTCGAAAAATGGCCGAAACTCGCCGGTTATATCGAAGAGAAACGGCGGGAGCATAGAAACAGAGAAGAAGCTTCTTTTGTATTCGACAACGGGGACCACGTGGACCGCTTCCACCCCGTGGCAGAAGGACTGAAAGGCAAAGGGAACGTGGAATTACTGAATGCAAGCGAATATGATGTAGTGAACTTCGGCAACAACGAAGGCATCACCCTTGCGGAACAGGAACTTTACCATCTGTACGACGAAGCGGACTTTCCGGTAGCCTGCGCGAATGCTTTCCCTATGTCAAAAGAAGATCCGGACTGGCTGAAGCCTTACGTCATCAGGGAGACTGCGAGCGGTGTGAAACTCGGCATAATCGGGCTCACTGCTCCTTTCCGTGTATTCTATCAGCTGCTCGGGTGGAAAGTGGAGGCACCGGAGAGAATGATGGACAGGTATATGGAGGAAGTGAAGGAACAGAGTGATATCGTGGTTCTTCTTTCCCACCTCGGTTACCATACGGACCGGCAGATGGCTGCCGATTATCCCGGACTTGACGTAATCATCGGAGGTCATACTCATCACCTTCTTCCGGAAGGGGAGAAGCACAATGGCGTGCTGCTTACGGCTGCTGGGAAGCACGGGACACATCTCGGTGAAATTTTTATAGACTGGGATCATTCGAAGCAGAAACTGGTGAATAAGGAAGCGTACACGGTCGCATCCGATACGCTTGAAGAAAGTGCGGAAGTGAGAGAAAGGCTCGAGAATTTAAAAGAAAAAGCGCACCGGCGTCTTTATTCGACCGTGGCGGAACTGAAAACTCCTCTGACAGCGGACTGGTTCCATGAGACACCGCTGATGAGAGAACTGACGAAGGAACTGCGCAGCTGGACAGAGGCAGATATAGCTATGCTGAATGCCGGTGTCATTCTTGAAGGACTGGATGAGGGAGCCGTGACGTACGCGGATCTGCACCGAATCTGTCCCCACCCGATGAACCCCTGCAAGGTCCATTTGAGCGGCAAGGAAATCGTCGAAGTCGTCCGCTCCGCCTACACGAAACAGGTGACGGAATTTCCGCTGAAAGGGCTCGGGTTCCGCGGAGAAGTGATCGGTAAAATGATTTTTGAAGGTATTGAAATCGAAACGGCCACTTCCCCGGGCGGAGGCGAACACGTGCGTAAAGTATGGTTCGACGGTCAGCCGATCGAACGGGACCGCTGGTACAGTCTGGCTACAGCAGATACGTTCAGTTTCGGGAAGTTTTTCCCGGAAATCAGTCACAGTGCGACGAAAACGTATTACCTGCCGGAAATGCTTCGCGATCTGCTGCTTGAAGTTGTGCAGTCCGGAGAGTATTCTTCCCGGTAACGGTATCGAGGGCGTCGCCGTCCATTTTTTAGTAATAGGCCGGTTTAAAAGAATTGCTGGAGACGGCAATTCTTTTTTTGAAGCTTAAGTCCCCTTGCAATAGGGAAGGGAAGCTGATAGAATTTAATCCGAATTGAATACGCGTGACCTTATCGCCACGATGAGGTAGAGGTGCAGGACATATCAGTATCGGGAACGAGCGTGACAGCGAAGAGCCCCCGGGAAAGGATGCCCTGCCGAAGTATGGATGGACCGTCACACCTTCCATGCTGGTACATGTTTGAACAAAAGATGTACTGTCATGCATGTTACATGCATGGTGCGCTACTGATCGCATGGAGGATAATCATATTGCTGAAGCAATGATGGATTATTTTCTGTCATTGTTTTTTTATATGCAAAAAAACTTCGATTACTCCTATGTTCATGTAGTCGATCCATGCCAAAAAAATTTTGGAGGTACGACTTTATGGAAGGAACAATCTATTCTCTTATACCGGCCGTTCTTATGCTTATTCTCGTCATAGCGACCCGGCAGGTTCTGCTGTCTCTCGGTCTCGGAATTCTCATCGGAGCGTTTATGCTTACCGGATTCGACATAACGGGGACTCTCAGTCTTCTGTGGCAGGAATTCTCCACGATTTTCTATACAGAAGGGGCACTGAATATCGGGAACCTGTACCTGCTCTCTTTTCTGCTGCTGCTCGGCGTCATGACCGCGTTCATGACTGCCTCCGGCGGAAGCAGGGCGTTCGGGAAGTGGGCGATTTCCCGCGTGAAGACGAAGCGGAGTGCTTCTTTAGTGCCGGCAGTGCTCGGTATCATCATTTTCATTGATGATTACTTCAACGCTCTTGCCGTCGGTCAGGTAGCCCGGCCGGTTACCGACAGACAGAAAGTGTCGAGAGCCAAACTCGCTTATTATATCGATTCCACTTCGGCTCCGGTGACGGTGATTTCTCCGATTTCGAGTTGGGGTGCCTATATCATCGGTACAATCGGTACGATTCTCGCTGCGAATGAAATAACGGATATCGGGGCTTTCGAAGCATTCATCCAGATGATTCCTTATAACTTCTACGTCTTTGCCGCGCTGCTGCTCGTCTTCCTCACAATCATGCTGAAGCTGGACCTCGGTTCCATGAAAAAGCACGAACGAAGAGCGGAGGAGACGGGGGAGTTGACCGATCCGAAGCATACGGATATACCCGGGGATCTTAATGAAGAGTTCTATCCTCATGATAATGGCCATATCAGACACCTGCTCGTGCCGATTGCCGTACTCGTTGTGATGACAGTAGGTTTGATGATTTTCACCGGTGTGCGGGCCAGTGAAGGTGCTGCAGATATTTTGAGTACGTTCGCCAACACGAACGTCAATTTCTCCCTGTTTTACGGAGGACTGACAGCGGCTGTCGTTGCGATTCTGATGTACACCGGTCTCCCTTACGGCAAGTCTCCGCTCCGGAAAGTGCTTCTGGAAGGGATTAAGGCGATGCTCCCGGCTATCTACATTCTTGTCCTGGCATGGATGATCGGTTCAGTGATCGATCAACTCAGTACGGGTGAGTATCTTGCCGGACTCGTGCAGGCGTCGAACCTGAATGTCGCCTATCTTCCCCTGCTTATTTTCTTTACGGCAGGGTTTATGGCTCTCGCAACAGGGACGTCCTGGGGCACGTTCGGAATCATGCTCCCGATTGCAGGGGAAATCGCTGCGGTCACGGACCCGTCCTTCATCGTGCCGGCATTGTCCGCGGTTCTGGCAGGTTCCGTATTCGGGGATCACTGTTCCCCGATTTCCGATACGACGATTCTTTCGTCTACGGGAGCCGGGTCCCATCACATCGATCACGTACTGACCCAGCTTCCGTACGCTATTATCGCAGCGGTCGCCGCTTCGACGGGGTATTTTCTTTTTGCACTGCTGGGAAGTGTGTGGTTACCGCTGCTTGCGACTCTTTTAGTAGTAGTTGCAGCCGGTTTCCTGTTCAAACCTGAAACAAATAGCTGAGTGCCCCTAAAGACCGACGTGTGTCGGTCTTTTTGTTTACATTAGTTTGTTAAACTTTCTTTTGACATAGTTGAAATTTCCCATTATACTTTATACAAGATTACAGAATAATCTCATTTGTCCGAATCTTTTAAATTTTCGCCATGGGGGACAGGTGAAGTCTAAAGGGAGGTCTTTTCTATGGAAAATCGCTCACAATGGGGCACCCGGGTAGGGTTCCTGCTTGCAGCGATGGGGTCGGCTATCGGCCTTGGTAACATCTGGCGTTTTCCGGCTACAGCTTATGAAAGTGGTGGCGGTGCATTCATCGTTCCTTATCTATTCGCGCTACTCACTGCCGGGATTCCGCTGTTGATTATGGAGTACACTATCGGTCACCGGTACAGAGGATCCGCTCCGAAATCCTTTGCTACCATCAACAAAAAGATGGAATGGATCGGCTGGTGGCAGGTACTTGTCGCGTTTGTTATTTCGACGTATTATGCAGTCATCATAGCCTGGGCATTAATGTATGCCTATTATTCGATCGGTCTGACATGGGGGAGTGATCCGACGGCTTTCTTCGTGGGAGATTTCCTTAATCTGGTAGACCCCGGTCAGCTTGGCGGTCTCGTACCTAAAGTACTCATCCCTCTCGTTATCGTATGGGCTATAGTGCTCGGAACACTGTCTCGGGGAGTCAAAAAAGGGATTGAAGTCGCCAACAAGATATTCATCCCGGCTCTCGTCGTTCTGTTTCTTATCATCGTCGTTCGGGCTGTAACGCTTCCCGGCGCAATGAACGGTCTGAACAGCTTTTTCGAACCGGACTGGAGCCGAATACTGGATGCAGAAGTATGGATTGCTGCTTACGGGCAGATTTTCTTCAGTTTATCCATCGCTTTTGCAATTATGGTAACGTATGCCTCCTATCTGCCGAGAAAGTCCGATATTACGAACAACGCATTCATTACCGGTTTTGCGAACTCATCTTTTGAAATTCTTGCAGGAATCGGGGTGTTTTCCGCAGTCGGATTCATGGCTTTCCAGTACGACACGACTGTGGCAGGCCTGGCAGCCGAGAAAGGGGTCGGAGGGATAGGACTTGCTTTCATGGTGTTCCCTGAAATCATCAGTCAGATTCCGGGCATACCGGGACTGTTCGGTGTCCTGTTCTTCGCCTCTCTCGTTCTGGCAGGATTCTCCTCTCTGATTTCTATTTCGGAAACTTACGTTGCTGCTGTGTCTGAGAAATTCAATATTTCCCGACAGAAATCGGTTATCTTCGGCGGTGGAATTGCAGCTATCCTTTCGCTGTTGTACGCAACGAAAGGCGGTCTGAACATACTCGATACCGTCGATCACTTTATCAACAGTTACGGTGTCGCTCTCGCGGGTCTTGTCGAGGTAGTAGCCGTCGCCTGGTTCGCAAAAGAACTGAAAGCTCTTCAGGAACATGCGAACTCGAGTTCCGACGTGATGCTCGCCGGCTGGTGGCGCTTCTGTCTCGGCGTCCTCACACCAATTGTACTCGGTTTCCAGATGATTCAGAACTTCACGAACGAACTTGCAGAACCATATGCCGGTTATCCGACGGACTTTCTTATCTATTTCGGGTGGGTAGTGGCGCTGGCAGCTATCCTCATCGGTATTGCCTTCTCCATGAAGAAATGGCCTCAGGGTACGGCGTTCGAAGATCCGACTAAACCTAATCACAAGGAGGGGTAACTCTGATGGCTATCGTTATGTTTATTCTCACCATCACGATCATTTGGGGCGGACTCGCTCTAAGTATCACGAACGCTGTACGTAAATCCAAAAATTCATAAGTTACAGACGGTCTGCACTTGGTGCAGGCTGTTTTTTTATATGGGAAATACCCGGGAGGTGGTCGTTACCTTTTTCTTCGGAGTGTGGAATTATGGTATACTGGCAACAGTGTAAGAGGTGATAACATGTTGGAATTGTTAGGTAAACAATATGAAATTTTAGAGGATCACCGCAATGCGGTGGAAGAAGAGTCTATTGAACAAAGAGCAAGCGAGATACTCGGGAAATACGATTTCATCGTAGGTGACTGGGGATATGGTCAGCTCAGGCTGAAAGGATTCTATGATGATCAGAACCAGAAAGCGACGTTCGATACGAAGATAAGTACGCTCGAAGATTATTTGTACGAGTACTGTAATTTCGGTTGTGCCTATTTTGTGCTGAAACGGATTGATAAGTAAACAGAAACGGAGGAGGATACATGCTCCTCTTATTTCTTATGAAAAACCGGGAAAGGTGTGAACGGGAATGTATTTTGTGAATCGTGAAGAGATTGATAATCTCCTCATCTACGTGGAAGAACTGATCCCTGAACTGCAGCAGGCAGGGATGGAGACCACTACCGAACGGCTTGCTCTGGAAAGAGCTACCCACATGAGTGTGGAAGTGATGATTGATGTGGGGAATAAAATGATCGACGGCTTCATCATGCGCGATCCGGGCAGCTACCATGATATTATCGATATTCTTATGGACGAAAAAGTTCTACCTTATGAAGAGGAGAATCAGTACAAGAGGATCATCGATATGAGAAAGGCAGTCGTGCGTGAGTATACGACCGTTTCCCATGAACGTCTGTTAAGCGAGTGGAACGAATGCCTCGGGTCTTTAAGACAGTTTCCGGAGCGTATCCGTCACTATTTGAATGCCGAACTGGGAAGTGTTTCGGCGTTTACGAAGGAGTGACAGCAATGAAAAAGTACAAAGGACTGCTGATCGACCTGGACGGTACGATGTATCGGGGGAACGAAGCGATAAAGGAAGCGCCCTTTTTCGTCGAAGAGTGCCGAAAACAGGGCATCCCCTACGTATTCCTTACCAACAACTCCTCGAGACAGCCTTTGCAGGTGGCGGATAAACTGAACGGGATGGGGATACACGCCCTTCCGGAGCAGGTATACACGTCCAGCATGGCGGCCGCCGCTTACATACAGCGCACGTTTCCTGAACCGGACGTCTTCATGATCGGAGAAGAAGGGCTCGAGTCAGCCCTGCTTGCAGGAGGCGCGACGCTTACCGAGGAGAACGCTGACG
Source organism: Salimicrobium salexigens (assembly GCF_900156705.1). Classification (NCBI taxonomy): domain Bacteria; kingdom Bacillati; phylum Bacillota; class Bacilli; order Caryophanales; family Bacillaceae; genus Salimicrobium; species Salimicrobium salexigens. The sequence continues at coordinate 202,996 of NZ_FTOK01000004.1, forward strand.
TGGTCGTCGTCGGTATTGACCGCGAGTTGTCGTACGATAAATTGAGGAAGGCTGCGCTGAATATCCAGAACGGAGCGGTGTTTGTAAGTACGAATAAAGACAGGGCGATTCCGACAGAAGAGGGAATGCTCCCCGGGAACGGAGCGATAACGGAAGCGATTGCTCTCACTACCGGAATCAGCCCCGTGTATGTCGGGAAACCGGAAGCGTTGATTGTGGAAGAGGCGCTGGAAGTGCTCGGTGTGAGTAAAGAAGAGGCGCTGCTTGTTGGGGATAACTATGAAACGGATATATCAGCCGGCATCCATGCGGGAGTGGACACACTGATGGTAGAAACAGGAGCGACCTCGTTCGAAGACTTGAACGAGGTCGCGAGTCAGCCCACTTATAAAGTGAAGAAACTGGATGAGTGGACGTTTTCCTGAGGCCCTTTATTCGTCGTTATCACCTGCAGCACTGTGGGCCAGCCTGCTGGAAGCAGCTGCTGCGATAGCCCCTACGATGTCATCGAGGAAAGTGTGGCATTTGCCGGACGATTTATCGTCCAGTTCTTTCAGAATGCCGGGTTTCTGTTTGTCGATGTAGCCATAGTTGGTGAACCCGATGGAACCATAGACGTTCACGATGGAAAAAGCGATGATTTCATCGATGCCGTACAGACTTTCGTCGGTTTCGATTGTACTCTGAAGCGGTTCTTCGAGCTTATTCTCTTCTGCGAGCTTGTCCATTTGAATACCGGTGATAATGGCATTCTGTACTTCTCTTTTATGAAGGACTTTCTGGACGTTTTCCCGGCAGTCTTCCATCGTCAGACCTTCGTGATATTTCGCCTGAAGATAATAGACGAGATCCGCAATGTCATCGATTGATACACCGCGTTCTTTCAGCCACGCCCGTGCCGTCTGTTCCAGTTTGGTAATTTTATCACTCATAATAACTTCCTCCTAACGACTCAGTACAATTTTCTCTTTCCCTGGTTTATATAGGAACAAACCCGTGAATAAAGTATAACAAAGAGACAGACCGGGTGTCTGTACCAAGAATGGGGGACTTATACATGCGAAAGCCGAAAGTATTGATTACGAGACCATTACCGGAAGAAGTCGTTGCTCCTTATCGTGACCGACTCGACATTGATATGTACGACATCGACCAGCCGATCCCGGAGGAGGAGCTGAAAGCGAAAAGAGGAGACATTGATGCTCTTGTTCCGATGCTGAGCGAGAAATTGGATGATGACTTTTTCCGGAACACGTCCGCCAAAATCGTAGCCAATCTGGCCGTCGGTTTTGACAACATTGATGTGGAATCAGCGCGGAAGAACGGGGTGACCGTGACGAATACGCCTGATGTTTTAACCGAAACGACAGCTGATCTTACGTTTGCTCTTCTGATGAATACGGCAAGAAGAATCAGCGAAGCCGAGCATTACATAAAAGAAGACAGGTGGAAACAATGGTCTCCGCTGCAGCTGGCCGGCACGGATATCCACCATAAAACCGTCGGTATCGTCGGAATGGGACGCATCGGAGAAGCAGTGGCCAAAAGAGCCGGAGGTTTTTCGATGGACGTACTCTATCACAACCGTTCCCGTAAGCCCGAGGCGGAAGAGCAGACAGGGGCCCGGTACGTTTCTCTCGATGAACTGCTTCAAACGTCCGACTACGTCGTCTGTATGACTCCGTACACGGAGGAAACCCATCATATGTTCAATGATGAAGCGTTCCGTACCATGAAAGACACCGCTTATTTCATCAATACCTCCCGCGGGAAAACGGTGGATGAAAAAGCTCTGCAGCACGCTCTTGAGAACGGGGAAATCAGGGGATGCGGCCTTGATGTGTTCGAAGAGGAGCCGATTTCTGCGAATCACCCGCTTCTCGGGTTGAAAAACGTGACGGCCACCCCTCACATCGGTTCGTCAACAACAGAGACGAGGTATCGCATGATCCAGCTCTGTCTCGACAACGTCACGCGTGTCACTGCGGGGGAGAGTCCTCTCACCCCGGTCACGTGAACATAAAAAAAGAGAAGGGGAGCCCCTTCTCTTTTTACGTAATGTATAATCAGAATACCTGCTCGACTTCGTAGATGCCCGGAACTTCCTGGCTGAGAGCCCGTTCGATTCCGGCTTTCAATGTAATCGTTGAACTTGGGCAGTTACCGCACGCTCCCATAAGGCGCAGGCGGACGATGCCGTCTTCTACGTCTACAAGTTCCACGTCCCCTCCGTCACGTAACAGAAATGGGCGCAGTTTATTCAGGACTTCCTGGACTTGTTCGTTCATATCCACTTGTTGTTGCATATCAACTTTCCCCTTTCGTGATGATGTTATCTATACTATATCACAAATGTAGCATCCATAGCTTTGGAAGATGAGAACTATTATCATTTTATCTTTTCTCAATAGTTTTGTAAAATGAAAGTAACCGATAAGGAGGAGAGGCCGGTGAATAAGGAGAATGTAACTATCACTGTGTACGGGGCGGATCAGCGCTGTGCGAGCTGCGTGAATGCGCCGGGGTCGAAAGAGACATATGAGTGGCTCCAGGCAGCCATCGGTCGCAAGTATGGAAATGAAGAAATCACTTACCGATACATTGATATATTTACTGCAGAAGAAGATGAGTACATCGAAAAGATTATGGAAGACGAGCTTTTTTATCCACTGGTGCTGGTCGAAGGAGAAATAGCCGGAGAAGGAGACCCGCGTCTCAAATCCGTCTATCAGCATCTGGAAAAGCACGGTCTTTCGGCACAGGAGGGATAAATTGAATCCTCTTATAGAATTTTGTGTAACGAACCTCGCCGACGGTTCCCAGGAAGTGAAAGAGAAGCTGGAGAAGGACCCGGATCTGGATGTTCAGGAATGGGGCTGTCTGAATCACTGCGGGATGTGTGCCATCAAAAATTACGCTCTCGTCGAAGGACAGCGGATATTTGCGAATTCCCCGGATGAACTGCTTGAGAAGATTTATGAATACCTTGAGGAAGAAGAGCTGATATGAATGGATTGAACATTTACCGATCAGCCTATATACTGATAGTAGAAAGGAGAGGTTCCGAATGGTTCTGAATATTACGGAAGCTGCGATTTACAGAGTGAACGAAATGCTGCAGGAAGAAGACTCTCAAGATAAATACTTACGCTTCGGTGTCCAGGGCGGAGGATGTAGCGGTCTTTCCTATAAGCTCGGTTTTGAAGAAACAATGAATGAAGAACTTGATATAGTAGAAGAACACGACGGCCTTCAGGTCATCATCAATAATCAGGATGCTGCAATTATTGAAGGGACGAAGATCGATTTCAAACAGAACATGATGGGTGGCGGGTTCACGATTGATAATCCGAACGCCATCGTATCGTGCGGCTGTGGATCATCCTTCAAGACAGCGACAAACGCAGGAACGCCAGACCCGAACTGCTGACTGCCGGTTTCAAAGCTTTTTTATATTCGTTTGAGGGAAACGACCCTCTTTCGTGTCTTCACATAATACACCTTCTTAGCGAACGGAACATTCGTTAGGGAGGTGTATTTTTTTGTGGATTTATACCTAAGAAAAAAGTGGAGTCCCTTGCCCTCGGGAAAGTCGGGAAAATAATCTGAAGCTAACGGTGTGGGAGAAGATAACCTTAGTTATCTTCGTATTGGTTACAAAAAAACTATATACTAATTACTTAAATGTCCTGGAACTGAACGCTTCAGTTGAATAAAAAGAAAAAACTTTAAAATCTCTGTAAGATTTCGTGAGGTTGTGCGTCTAATATATAGGAGGTGAAAAAGTGACCGGGCTGGAGGAGATATATAAACGGTATTTTAAGGATGTTTACTTATTTGTTTATAGCTTATCAAAGAATCGACATATTGCCGAAGACATTACTTCTGAAACATTTTTGAAGGCTATTGACGCACTGGATTCATTTGAAGGAAAAAGCGACATAAAAGTATGGCTTTTTCAAATTGCTAAAAATAGTTATTACTCTTATTTACGAAAAAATAAACATGTAGTAAACAGACAGGAAATTCCTGAAGAAACAGATGATACAAGTATAGAAAAAAAGGTTTTGGATAAGGAAGAATCGATGCGTATTCATAAAATTATTCATGATCTACCAAATATTTACAAAAAAGTAGTTACAATGAGAATGTTTGGAGAATTAAGCTATAAAGAAATTGGTGAGATTTTTGGAAAAACGGACAATTGGGCTTGTGTCACTTTTTACCGTGCCAGGAAAAAAATCAATGAAAAAATGAGGGAGTAAAAATGAAGACAATATCTTGTGAAGTCATTCAAGATCTTATTCCTCTGTACGTAGAAGATATGCTTAGTGAAGATTCAAAAGAATTAGTAGAAATCCATCTGGACGAGTGTAAGGAATGTAACGAGTATTTAAATGAGCTTAAGACGACGGAAAAGGAACATTTTCCGATAGAGACAGATTCTCGTCCGTTGAGAAAGATTCAGGCCACTTTACGGAAAAAGAAATGGCAGACGATTATTTTTTCCACACTGCTCACTCTGTTGGTTGGTGTCCTTGCAGTATCTTTTTTGTCAGCTCGTGAATACCTGCCATATTCAGAAGAAGTAGTGTCAGTCAGTGAAACAGATAACGGATCAGTTCTTGCCGTTTTTGATGATGAGGTGGCCGGGTACGATCTTGAAACTTATCCAGATAAAAGTGGAACGGGTTCGATTTATCATTTGACGGCCTGGGAGACGAGTTGGCAAGACTTTACTAATAATGAAGGAAACGCGCCGATTGTATTGAACCCGGATGGTGAGTCAGTGGAGTCTGTGTATTACTATCACACTGACGGAAGCCAGGATCAGCTTATTTATGGAGAGGACCAGCATTCGGGAGGGGGCGTCGTTACATTGCCAAGATTGTCTTTGGCTTATTTCTCAGGGTTAGCAATGATTGCACTATTTTTCTGTGTAGGACTCATATTCGCTGTTCGTTCCAATGAAACCTGGGTCGCACGAATAACCAATGTAACTTTTCTTCCGTTATCTTATTTACTCGCTCAACTCATTGTAGTTGGATGGAATACCACGACATATTCAGTAACAAGAGACTTCACAGCTATTTTATTAGTTGCTATCTTATTATATGGGATGCTTTGGATAGGTTCAAAATGGGTGAAAACACGTTTAATTAAATGAAAAAAGTATAAGCAGGATAAACGTATGTTTAGTTGTGAACGGTACACGTTCTCTGTTCACCTTAGTAAATGAGAGAATAAGAGTAGTAGAATTAAGGAAGTAGTAATCTTTGATATTGATGGTATCTTCTTTCACACAGAGAGAAGCGTTGCACCGGAGACTGGACAAACTGTGATTAAGCGAACGAGGCCTCGAAGGGGAAACTTAATTATGAATGAAAATAGTACATTGAAAAATCAAAATGATACAATTGCCGGTATAATTGCAATGTTTTTAATAATAGTTATGGCAATTACCGATGTTCCATTCCATTTGTTCGTGATTGTATTTATAAGTATTTTTTTGATTAATTTTATATGGAGTATCTCGAAAAGAGAAAATAGGAAAAGCGGGGCTTATAAAGAATCATTCAAGATTTTATTAATAATGCTCCTGGTATCAGCTGCTATAGGTCTATGGAGAACTATATTTAGTTCATATTATTGAGAATACTTCATGTCTTTTCAATAATTTCAGAGTGATCCTGGGAAAGAAAATGGATTAGAGAACTGTGCTGAAGAAATAATTAAAGAAGTGTAAAAGATCCGGGTGGAGCTTATATACTGTTACCAAGTAGAGCTTTATAAGGGTACTAACTTATAATAGCAACGACTCTTTGGAGAGGGGGACTATATGAACTGGCCAGTAATAAAAGACAGAAGATGGATGATATTGCAGTCAACCTCGATTTTTTTGGCAATCATTGCATTAATATTGGCAGTAAACAACAATAGTTACTGGGTGGTATTTTCTGCTCTTTCTATGCTACTGATGGTTATAGGTGTGGATAGAGCAGCAAAAATAACACATGAGAAACCTGAAATTGCAGAAGGTAAACACCCTTGTAAAAGACAGTAAGTTAACTTTTAGCATTATATAGAAATAAACTCTTACGTAATTTCTTTAGAATTATTATGAAAGACCTGATGTACACTCTTGTAGATAAGGGTTTGTCAAAAGAACATCCATCACCTAAAATATGTGAGAAAATTCAAAAAGTGTTTGAAAGCGCTTTATAGAAATGGTACTATTTTAATAAACACCGATTGAATCTGCATTTTGTGACGGCGGTTTGCCTTTACCCGGGCGGGCTATCCTTACAAAAGATGCCGGAGATTCGGAGGAAGCTTAATGTATGAATCACAGACGTGCTACATAGTGGGTGAATCCAAATCACCCGGGAATAATGCCATTACGAAAAAATATGATTCCTTTTTTGTCGGATTTGTCGTGGATATGAACAGTAATGAAATCGTCGATGTCGAGTGTACGGCCATGCTGGACATTACCGTCCACTTTGTCCACAGTCTGTTCGTCGGAAAAAAGATGACGGACGGGGAGACAGTCGAACAGGAGATTACGACGCGGTACTTCGGGTCCTCTAAGAAAGCATTGAGTGTAGCTTTCAAGCAGGCGCAGTTGAAGTATTATGACATTATGAATATATGATACCGATTGCTTTATCTCACTGATCGTAGATAAAATCCAGTCGACAAGAAGCGTATTCTTGCCGGCTGGTTTTTTGTTTTTATACATAATATTAATCAAGGGGGAGAATCATTATGATCGAAAGTGGATTTCTTTATCTGGGAGTCATCATAGGCCTGGCCGGACTGGTAGCTTTTCTAGAATCATCAAAAAGTAAATTTTTCAAATACGTGCCGGGTATCGTGCTTATTTACTTCGGAGGTGCGATTCTGAAGACGACAGGCGTCATCGGTTCTACAGAGACTATTGACAGTACATATGGGAATGTCCGGGACATTCTGCTGCCGATGCTTATATTCCTGATGCTCATTAACTGTGACTTGCGTAAATTGAAAAAACTTGGTCCGAAGATGCTGATCGGTTACTTTACAGCTGCTTTCAGTATTATGCTCGGATTCGTCGTCACGTACCTGCTGTTCCAGGGGTTATATGCTGAAAATACGTGGCAGGCCCTGGGAGCTCTTGCCGGAAGCTGGACGGGCGGCTCCGCCAACATGGTTATCATTCAGGGGATCCTCGAAGTGCCGGAGAATATTTTTGGTTACGCCCTTATTATGGATACTGTCAACTATTCCTCCTGGGTCATGATCATGTTCTGGCTCGTTCCATTCGCGGCCCTTTTCAACAAATGGGCTAAGTCCAATACCGAACATCTCGATGAAATCACCGCTGACCTCGTGGAGGAGGATAAAGAGAAGGATGCGAAGAACATTACTTTCGTCCACATGCTCGGGCTTTTGTCCATAGCCATATTCGTTTCCGCAATAGCTGCCGAGATCGGCGGAGTGCTCCCTTCTTTCGGTACTGTCGTTAACACGACGACGTGGACGATCCTCATCGTTTCCATTATCGGTGTGCTTCTCGCTATGACGAAGCTTGCGAAAGTTCCGGGTTCGATGGATATCGCAAACGTCTTCCTTTATATCGTTATCGCTTTAATCGCTTCTCGTGCCGATTTCTCCCAACTGGGACAGGCACCGGTGTATATCATTTCCGGTTTCGTGATTCTCGCTGTGCACGCGATCATTATGTTGCTTGCCGCTAAAATTTTCAAACTGGACCTGTTTACACTCGGTGTTTCGAGTCTTGCGAATATCGGCGGTATGGCGTCCGCACCACTTCTTGCAGGAGCTTACCACAGATCGCTTATACCGGTCGGGGTCCTGATGGCTCTCGGTGGGTCGTTCCTCGGAACGTATGGCGGACTGCTCGTTGCCGAAGTGCTTTCGATGTTGTAGGGGAGGAGCTATATGAAAATAACTGATATCGTATGCGAAAACAGAACTGTTTCTTTAAAGCGGCCGTTCAAAACAGCCGTCCGTACCGTGGAAAACATTGAAGTGATGGATGTCTTCGTGAAAACGGAAGAGGGGATCGAAGGGTACGGGTCGGCGACGGCTTCCCTCCAGGTGACGGGGGACTCTCTGGAAGGGATGAGAGCGGCCGTGGAAGGACCTGTCCGGGATTCCCTTATGAATGAGGATATACAAAAACTGAACCATCAGCTCATTAAATTGGAAAAAAGCTGCATCCATAATTCGAGCGCGAAAGCGGCTGTGGATATAGCTCTCCATGATGCTTTCGGAAAGTATAACAACCTCCCCATGTATAAAATGCTGGGCGGGGAAAGAGGAGTGCTTGAGACGGATATGACCGTCAGTGTAGACGACCCGGCTCTCATGAAACAGCAAGCGGTCGCAAGAGTCCGGGAAGGATTCGATGTCCTTAAATTGAAAGTGGGCATGGATGAAAAAGAAGATTTTAACCGTCTGCTGCATGTGAAAGAAGCGGTGGGAGAAAACGTTCGCCTTCGTCTTGATGCCAACCAGGGGTGGACGGGCAAACAGGCCGTCCACTTTCTGAAACGGATAGAACAGGAAGACATCAACGTGGAACTCGTCGAACAGCCTGTTCCGTCTCATGATCTGAAAGCTCTGAAATATGTGCGTGAACACGCCCACGTGCCGATCATGGCCGACGAGAGCGCTTTTTCTCCGAAAGAGGTACTCAGGCTTGTGGAAATGGATTGTACCGACTACGTGAACATTAAACTGATGAAAGCCGGGGGATTGAGAAGAGCAGGGCAAATCGCTGACATCTGCGAGAGTGCAGGCGTACCCTGCATGATCGGAAGCATGATGGAATCGACTGTTTCGGGAACGGCGGCTGTTCACCTTGCTATGGCCCACCCGAACATAACGATGTACGACTTAGATGCCCCGGCCTGGATGAATGATGAAGGTTTGAAAGGGGGGATGAGCTACGAAGGAAGAGAAGTGACGTTGAACGAACGCCCCGGGCTCGGTTTTTATTAATCTTTGGAGGTGGTTATTGATGAAAAATAAACTTTTATGGATAACGGCTATATTGCTGTTCAGTTTCGTATTCACTTCTGCTGTCCAGGCAGAGAATAAAGAGAAGTACGTTGATGTCTCCGTAGCTACGTTGTGGAGTGAACCTGCTGAGACAAGGGATGTTGATGCTCCGGCAATCAGTAACCCGGTCGATATGCGGGAATGGACGGAGAGCATGACGTATGAACAGAAACTGGGACTTGTCGGTAACCTGCAGACGCAGGCTCTTTATGGACAGAAAGTCACCATCCTTGAAGAAAAAGGGGATTGGGTGAAAGTCGCCGTCCACGGTCAGCCGACACCGAAAAATGAACTCGGCTACCCGGCCTGGATGCCGAAAGAACAACTGGCGGATGAGAAAAGGTACAGCACTTTAAAAGATAAGAAGCCGTTTGCACTCGTCACATCGCCTACTGCTCATCTGTATGACGATAAAAACAGAGGAAAGGAATTCAAAGAAATCAGTTTCAATACGAAACTTCCTGTCGTAACCCAGGCTGGAGATTCCATGCTGGTGGCTACTCCGAGTGATGGAATGAAATGGATGAACGAAGAGGATGCTTCCGTTTATAACAGTGAGGAAGAAATCCCTGAAGCGGACGGTGAGGACCTTGTGGAAACGGGGAAACAATTCCTGGGGCTGCCGTACTTGTGGGCAGGTGCTTCCGGTTTCGGGTTTGACTGTTCAGGCTTCACGCACACCATCTTCAAATCCCATGGAATCTCAATACCGCGAGACTCTTCCGTACAGGCGGAAAACGGGACTCCTGTAGCAAAAGAGGATCTGCAGAAAGGAGATCTGCTGTTTTTCGCTTATGACGAAGGAGAAGGATATGTCCACCACGTCGGTATGTATATCGGAGACGGGGAGATGATCCACTCCCCTAATTCGGCCAGTACGGTAGAGATCATCGACGTGTTCGAATCGGACTACGCCGTCGAATTTGCAGGTGCGAGAAGATATCTGGATTAATGTAACGTAACCCTCCGGCACTTTTGCGGGAATAAATTACGTGTTGCTTACGATGATCCAAAACGTTGAAGCTTTAAAGAAGCCTTGAGGAAATTAATTTTCCTTCAGGCTTCTTTTTATGAGAACAGCTTTATTCACATTAAAAATGCGTGCTATGGTTCAGGAACCCGTTTTAATGAAATATGTAAAGAGAGGTTGAGGACGGGACACCGTCGCCTGCATAATAGAAAGCATCATAGCAATTACGCGAGGAGAGGGACGTCAATTGATATCGAATGAAATTGCACAGATGATTGTAGACAGAACCATGGCTATTCTTTCTTATAATATCAATGTCATGGATGAAAAGGGGATAATTTTAGGGTCTGGTGATACGAAGAGAAGAGGGACCATACATGAAGCCGTGAAGTATAGAAAAAATCCGGCAGACCATTTGGAGATTCATCCGAAGGAAGTGGAAAAGTGGAACGGCGTCGACCAGGGAATCAATTTGTCTATTTATTATGAGAACCGCACAATCGGAACTATCGGGATAACCGGGCCGCCCGGGGAAGTGAGGAAATACGGAGAACTCGTAAAAATGACAGCGGAAATGATTATAGAACAGAGATACCTTCTTGACCAGGTTCAATACGACGAACGGATTCGCAGGGAATTTCTGTATCAGTGGCTGGAAGACACCCATGCCAATGACCGGGAATTTAAACGGAAAGCGGATATGCTGGGGATCGACCTTGATATTCCGCGGATTGTCATCTGTGTTTTTCCGCCCTCTGACAGAAACAGCAGGGCTCACCTGGATCAGCTGGAACGAAAAATCAAGACACATCTAAGGCCGCAGGAACTGGCCACTGTGCTCGAAGATAGAATCGTGATCATAAAAACGATTGCTCTGTCAGAGGAGTACGAAACGAAGTTAAAAGAATGGATCCGCTTTTTACATCTGCCGTCCAGTTACGTAGGGACTCCGGCTTCTGAAGCCTCGGAAGTTGCCCGTTCCTATCAAAGAAGCCTGATGACGAGGAAGACTGCTGCAGCAACATCAATGAAAGATGATGTTGTATTTTACGGGCAGCTGTCCCTGGAGGTGCTGCTTTATGACTTGTATCAAAACGACGGGTTTTCGGTACATCAATCCGATGAACCGCTCCCGGAAGTACTGATTGCCACTTTAAAGACGTATGTAGAATGTGACGGAAAATCTGCAAAAACGGCTGACGAATTATACATACATCGAAATACACTTCAGTATCGTTTTGCAAACATCCTAAATATCACTGGCAGGGAGCCACGGAACGTGAGGGATTTGTTTTATTTATATGCAACCCGTGTCTTTTTACACAGCTTCAAAGAACAGGAGGACTTAATACAGTAAAATGATAGCGGTTTAATTTGTGCAAACGACTGATGATTTCTTTTCGGAAGGCGCTTACAATGGGAGGAGAGTTTTTAAGCGAGGAGTGTTTAAAGTGCCTGTAACAACTGTTGGAGCAATCGGTGGTCTGGTTTTAGCCATCGTAATGATTTTAAGAAGAGTACCGCCCGTGTATGCGCTTATCACCGGAGCTCTGGTTGGAGGAATTGTCGGCGGGGCCGGTCTCACGCAGACAGTGGAGCTGATGGTGGAAGGAGCAGAAGGGATAATCCCTGCCGTGCTGCGAATCCTTGCAGCCGGGGTTCTGGCCGGTGTTCTGATCGAGTCGGGAGCGGCAAACTCCATCGCGAATGCTGTTGTGGAGAAACTCGGTGAGAAGAAAGCTCTCCTCTCCCTTATTTTAGCGACGATGGCGCTGACCGCCGCGGGTGTGTTCGTGGATATAGCGGTAATCACGGTGGCGTCGATTGCATTGGCGATTGCTTACAAAGCGGGTTTGTCCAAAACGGCCATATTACTTGCTATGGTGGGCGGGGGGAAAGCAGGGAATATTATGTCCCCGAACCCGAATACCATTGCCGTTTCGGAAGCTTTCAACGTTCCATTGACTTCTGTAATGGCCGCAGGAATCGTACCTGCCGTCTTCGGTATTTTCGTTACATATATTATGGCGCAGCGCCTTGTACAAAAAGGTAGTTTCGTCGCTGAGAGGGATCTGGAAGAAGGAGAGGGTAAAAAGCTCCCTCCGGTCACGCTCGCCCTGGTCGCGCCATTAATTGCAATTTCCTTACTCGTTCTCAGGCCAATTGCCGGTATTGAAGTCGACCCTATGATCGCGCTTCCCGCAGGAGGGCTGGTCGGGGCGATCGCTATGGGCAAATGGAGGTCGATCAATTCGTTTATCATTACCGGCCTCAGCAAAATGTCAGCAGTCGCTGTACTCCTTCTCGGTACCGGAGCCATCGCGGGGATTATTTCGAATTCCACACTGCAGTATCTGCTGATAGATACCATCGAATATTTAGGGTTGCCGAGCTACGCATTAGCTCCTGTTTCCGGAATTTTCATGGGGGGAGCGACCGCTTCCACGACGGCAGGATCCATTGTTGCAGCAGAAGTCTTCAGCGGGACACTGCTTGAAATGGGCGTCAGCGGCCTGGCAGGTGCAGCGATGATCCACGCCGGGGCGACAGTAATCGACCATATGCCTCACGGAAGCTTCTTCCACGCCACCGCCGGCAGTGTACTGATGAGTATCCAGGAACGCGTGAAGCTGATACCTTATGAAACTGTCGTAGGTTTGACGCTCGCTGTCGTATCTACACTGATTTTCGGAGTGTTTCAATTATTTTAACGGGTACAGCTATAACAGCAACTATGAGGAGGATGAAAGATGAAAATCGTTATCGCTTCTGATTCTTATAAAGAGACCCTTACCTCGCGACAGGTGGGGGAGGCTGCCAAAGAGGGGCTCGGACGCGTGCTGGATGCAGAAATTATTGTGTGCCCCATGGCCGACGGAGGAGAAGGGACGATGCGTGCGTTAGTGGATGCTTCCGGAGGAGAAGTAGTTACCGCCAACGTGTCCGATCCTTTCGGAAACTCCGTGGAAGCTCCCTATGGCATTTCCGGAGATGGCAGCACGGCAGTGATTGAGATGGCGGCGGCTTCCGGTATTCAGCACACGACTGCCGAGACGAGGGACCCGACGATCACTTCCACTTTCGGTACAGGGCAGTTGATCAGTCACGCTCTCCGGCAGGGCGTACGATCTTTTATTATCGGACTCGGCGGAAGTGCGACGAATGATGCGGGTGCAGGGATGCTTCAGGCACTGGGCGTTTCCTTCACAGATGAAAACGGGGAGGAATTGGCGCCGGGCGGAGCTTCTCTCTCCCACCTGGCACATATAGATACGAGCGGGATGGACCCGAGAATCAAACAGTCCCACTTCCGTATCGCCTGTGATGTCGATAACCCTTTAATCGGGGACGATGGTGCCTCAGCCATATACGGTCCGCAAAAAGGAGCGTCCCGGGAAGACATTGTGCTGCTCGACCGTGCCCTTGCGAATTTTGCAACTGTCGCCGGGGGGCAGGTGGAGCGGGACATCGTTCACACCCCAGGCGCCGGTGCAGCTGGGGGGATGGGGGCTGCCTTTCTTGGATATTTCCCCTGTTCACTTGAAAAAGGGGCTGCGATTGTGGCAGACGTAACCCAGTTGAAAAAGCATATGGAGGACGCTGATATTGTCATCACGGGAGAAGGCGGCATCAACCACCAGACGGTGTTTGGAAAAACGCCCGTGTACGTAGCGAAAATGGCGAAGGAAAATACTCCTCCGTTACCTGTAATCGCCTTATGCGGCAGTGTCGAAGAAGGGTACGAAACAGTGTTTGATGCAGGAATCGACGCCGTGTTCAGCACAGTTGCCGGACCCGCCGAGCTGGAAGAGTTGAAGAGGGTCTCTTTTCAGAACGTGGCGCAAACCGCAGAAAATGTGGCCAGACTGATGGGACTGTACCGATAGTATTATAATCAGAATGCCATAAAAGGGGAGAGAAAAATTAACTCCCCTCTTAAAATTAGAGAAATTAGGTTTATGATTTTCTGCTCTCGACCTGTTTGTACTGTTGTGCGCTTATTTTTGAACACTTGTGGAACCTTGTAGTATGTCGCGTAATGAGAATATTTCAAGTGGAAAATACTACCTTAGTTTGCCGCTTGAAATAATTTCCGAATGTGATAAGGTGCATGCATCGATGAAACCTAACTAGTACGATGCCTCTAGATGCTATTGTCAACCGGGAGATTCAACAGTTTGCCGGTTATTTTACTTTCAGGAAGGGTGATTCAGCATGAAAAAAGTATTATTTGCTTTTGTAGTCTTACTTACTTTATGTATCGTAAGTGCATGTTCAGAATCTGAAAGCTCTACTAAAAAAATGAAATTAGTAAAAATGATGAATTCTCAATTGAAAATATTTCTGCAAGTTCTCTTTCTTCAGGGGAAAAATATTTTTTTGTGATACCAATAAAATGGTCTGGAAATAAAACAGCAAAAATAGCTTCTGTAGAAATGATTAACCGTGAAGAATCTGTCCATTCTGACGATGGGATTAATTATAATTTTTATGGGGGGAAAGCGGATAAGAAAACAGGAGTATACGAAAGAGATGATATAGGGGAAAAAGAAGAAATAGAAGGTTTTGAGATTGATGATAAAGCCTCCCCAATTTTAGAAACTTCTTTAAAAAACCATGTTGAAACGAATAAGAATAGAAAAATTCAAATTACTTATGACGTAAATGGACAAGAAAGAGACCAGATTATTTCATCATCTACCTTTGAAAATTTAAGCACGGAAAAATAATAAGCGTGATAACCTGACGTACAATAACAGAGCTAAGCATATAAAAAAGTAATTTAAGATAGAAATTGAAATGAAAGCATTTAGATCTATATTTCGTAAGACTTTTTAGCTTTTATATTAATTTTTAAGTGTAGCAATTAAAAAAGTAAGCGTTAACAAATTATTGCTTACCTTATAAAAACATTGGGGAATTTCACCTAATTTAACGATTATCATGGTAAAGTTTAAGGAAAGAAGGCATTGGTCAGTAGACCTTATTGCTCCTCAGAACGTACAGATTATAAATCTGATCAGTACAGATGAGCGCCCTGGAAAAACTCTGCAAAGGTTAGCGCCAGTCCGTGGAAAATGAATCTAAAAACGGGGGGGATTACAATGGCACGAAATAAAACAAAAAAACCTGTCTACAAACGATTCTGGTTCTGGACAATTTTGATTTTAGCCATGTTAGTCATAGGGAACTTTGGGGACGAAGGGAGCACCGAACAGACGGAAAGCACCTCAAACAGCGAACAGGCGGCCAGTGAAGAAAGTGAAAGTAAAGAAGAAGTGGAAGCCAGTACGAAAGAGAAGGGTGAAAAGGAAAGTACTGAAAAGGGAAGCGAGAAAGCCTCAAAGGAAAAGAAAGAAGAAAATAATACAATAACCACTTCTCAGAAAAATGCGGTGCAGGAGGCCGAGGATTACTTAGAGTTTTCTGCCTTTTCCAGAGAAGGTCTCCTTAACCAACTGTCTTCTGAAGCAGGAAGCGGCTATCCACTGGAAGATGCTGAATATGCGGTGGATCAGTTAGACGTGGATTGGAACGAGCAGGCGGTGAAAAGCGCGGAAAATTATATGGAGGTCAGCGCCTTTTCTGAACAGGAGTTGAAACAGCAGCTCACTTCGGATGCCGGCGAAGGTTTTACCGAGGAGCAGGCGCAATATGCCATCGATCAGATCGATTTCAGTAAAGAGGAGACAGTCAGCGAAGAATCCTCTGAAGAGTCTTCCGCAGATAGTAGTGAATCGGAAAGTGATATGACTACTTCCCAAAAGAACGCCCTTCAGGAAGCGGAGAGTTATTTGGAATACACAGCTTTTTCCAAACTGGGCCTTATCGATCAGCTGTCCTCCGACTATGGTAGTGGCTATCCCCGGGAAGACGCTGAGTTTGCAGTGAATCAATTGGATGTAAACTGGAACGAGCAGGCAGTGAAAAGTGCAGAGAGTTATTTAGAGTACAGCTCATTTTCAGAAAGCGGGCTGAAACAACAGCTCACTTCGGACGCCGGGGAAAAATTCACGGAAAAACAGGCCCAATATGCGGTCGAACAGATGAATTTCGGAGGAAACGAAAGTTCTTCGGATGAGTCCTCTGATGAGGACGGAAGTTCGGATGGTTCTATGACGAAATCTAAGCAGAATGCAGTGGCACAAGCAGAGAGCTATCTGGAATTCAGTGCTTTTTCCAAAAAAGGTCTGGTCCAACAGTTATCTTCGGATGCGGGAAGCGGGTATCCGCGGGAAGACGCTGAGTTCGCGGTGAATCAATTGGATGTAAACTGGAACGAGCAGGCGGTGAAAAGTGCGGAAAGCTATCTGGATACGATGTCCTTCTCGAGAGATGGTCTGATCCAACAGCTATCGTCGGATGCAGGAAGCGGATTTACCAGAGAACAAGCGGAATACGCAGCCGATCAGGTGGGGCTGTAGCTGCGGAGATAGGTGGAGAATTGAAACAGGAGAATATGAATAAAAAATGCTTTCCATTGTTGATATGGAAAGCATTTTTAAGGTTGAGATTAATGGTCGTGATCTTCCATTCCTTCGGCTCTCGTCTTGTGTACGGTCCCGTGGTCGTGTTCCGGAGGCGCATAAATAGAGTAGATTTTGAGCGGCTTGTCGCCTTTGTTCGTTATGTTGTGCCATTTTCCTGCCGGAACGAGTACTACATCATCGTCGCCTACTTTCTTTTCGAAATCCAGGTTGTTCTCACTGTCTCCCATCTGTGCAAGACCTTCTCCTTCTTCCACCCGGAGAAACTGGTCCAGTTCGTGATGGACTTCAAGACCGATATCTTCTCCCACATCGATACTCATCAAAGTGACCTGAAGATTCTTTCCGGTCCATAAAGCTGTACGATAGTTCGTGTTCTCTCTAGTGGCTTCTTCAATGTTCGTTACAAATGGGGCCGAACCGTAATCTTTCAATTCCATCGTCTATCCCTCCTGAAGTAGTAATATGATCTTCTTACTCTGTACCTGTTTCTGTCTGAAATTAAACGTTGTACGCCGGACTTAACAAGCTTTGCATTTATTACCAAAAAAACAGAGTTCCAAGGGGTTTCCCTGGAAACTCTGTTATAAAACCGTGCTGAAACTTATGCTTTTACGAGAGCTTCTTTGCCGTAGTAAGAAGCTTTGAATAGTTCTTTCATCTGTTCGAAAGATGTTTCGCGCGGGTTGGTGCCTGTGCATGGATCTTCGAGAGCGTTCTCGGCCATCGTGTCCAGGTGCTTGTTGAAGTCTTCTTCGGGTACACCGAAGTCCTGAAGAGTCGTTGCAAGACCGAGGTCTTTGTTGAGCTGATAGATGTATTCTACAAGAGAATCGGTCAGTTCAGCATCACTGTTCCCTTTCAGGTTAAGACGGCGGGCAACTTCGGCGAAACGATCTTCCACTACTTCACGGTTGAACTGGATGACGTAAGGAAGATAGATCGCGTTAGCATAGCCGTGCGGAATGCCGAATGTCGGACCACTTTTGTGGGCCAGGCTGTGCACGTTACCGAGTACGGCGTTCGCAAAAGCCATTCCTGCCATCGCCTGAATGGTGTGCATCTGTTTTGCAGCTTCCTGATCCCCTTTGTAGGAAGCGAGCAGGTTATCTTTAATCACTTCAGCTCCCCCGAGGGAAAGGATATCTGTATACAGCGTGCGTGGTTTCGCTACGTACGCTTCAATCGTATGGGTGAAGGCGTCCATGCCTGTATAAGCAGCGATATGCTTAGGAAGTTCCTCAACCATGACAGGGTCGATGATAGCGACATCCGGTGTCAGTTCAAAGTCTGCCAGCGGATATTTCACGTTCGTCGTTTCATCGGCGACGACGGACAGGTTGGATACTTCGGAACCACTTCCGCTTGTCGTCGGAATGCCGGCGAATTTCGCTTTCTGGCGAAGACGCGGCAGTTCGAACGGTTTTACAGCATCTTCAAAAGAGAGATCCGGATATTCGTGGAAAAGCCAGATCGCTTTGGCGGAGTCCATCGCAGATCCGCCGCCGATACCGATAATCCAGTCCGGCTGGAACTGATCAAAGTCTTTTGCACCTTTTTTCACCGCTTCGAATGTCGGTTCTGTATCGTAGCCTTCAAATACTTCTGTTTCTATATTCGCAGCTGCCAGGTGTTCCTGGATCTTCGTAAGGTTTCCGTTTTGTTTTACGGAACCGCCGCCGATGACCAGTGCGGCTTTCTTCCCTTCAAAGGATTCCAGTACTTCCAGTGCGTTCTCTTCAAAATAAATATCGCGCGGAATCGTAAAACGACTCATAAATAATAGCCTCCTTCAGTTGGCTTCGTTGATTAGTCTCTTCCTGATGACAGTTGCCGTATTAATGAAACGGCAACGCTTGAGCAGTGTTCCCTCTCTGAACTTCATTAAACAAAAAAATTCTATTTATGGTGATTTAAGGGAACGATTACTGTCGCTTGGGGAGTGTTCCCCGTGTTCACTACATTAAACACAAATATTATAAAAGGTTTACCGGGATTTTAGACGAATGATATATGTAGAAGGTAAATTCAGGAGTTCACGCATAAGCAGAAGGAGGGGAAACCGGGGATGAATAAAAATGAATCGGACCGTCGTCTGGAGGAGCGTCTGGATAAGCTGGAAAGAGAAATGGAAGAAATAAAATCTATGCTTAAAGACAGAGAACCGGAAGAGAAAAAGGGGATAAAACAACCGTTTTTTTCTCAACCGGAAAAGCATGATTCCTACTCGTCCGAAGAAACGGAAAAAGGTTTGGGGGAAACGAAGCCTGCAAAGAGAGACTGGGAAGCATGGATCGGGCAGGTGTGGCTGCCGCGTGTGTTCATCGTTGTCCTGCTGATCGGTGTGGTATGGGCCTTCCAGTCTGCCGTCGAGAACAACTGGATTACGGAACCGGTCCGGGTACTTATCGGCTTTGTATCTTCCGTAGTACTCGCCATTACCGGGGTGTACCAGACGAAGAAAGAGCGGAGAGGACTCGGGGTAAGTCTGATCGGTGGCGGAGCAGGTATATGGATATTTTCCACCTTTGCAGGTACCGTTCTGTACGGGCTGGTTCAAACGCCGATCGCTTTTGTTCTGTACGTTTTCGGTATTTTTACGGGATTATACCTGTCACATATATACAAATCCCAGGCTCTCGCCGTCTTTTTGACTATAGCCGGTTTTTTCGTGCCATTTCTCGTTGGAGGAGAAGAGGGGAACTTTTTCGTATTCTTTTTTTATGAAATGCTGCTCGTTGTGACGCTCGGTTTATATGCATGGAAATGGAGGTATATGGTTCTGTTGTACGCGGGAACGCTGCTTCCTTCCGTTACGTTTTTCGTTTATGTGATAGCATCTGCGCTGGCAGATTCACAAGTGAACAGTATCGGCCCTATTGATCAGTATGAGATATTCGCCTACACCGTCGTAGCGATACACATAGGCCTTTCCGCACTCCTGTTCTATTCGGATGCTCTATCCAGGGCGAAGGGGGTGCTTCTGTCTCTTACGTTTATAGCTGCACTGATCTGGCTGTTTGTAACTCCTCTTTCTCCTGCTTCTATATATGAATACGGGTGGGTGACTCTGATTGTTTCCGTACTCGACGCTTTTCTAGTCACAGGCGCTCTTCTTTACGGAGGGATTGCTTACCGGATCCGAAACAACCGGGGGATGCTTTTTCATTTATATACACTGTTCGCAGTGGTGCTTGGTACGTTCGAGATATTCCGTATTTTCGATTACGAAGGGTACGCGATTCTATACCTTGTGGAAGCGATCGCTCTTTACCGTCTCGGCTTCGGCATCAACAGCCGGGTGCAAACCGTTCTAGCATCCATCTTCTTTATCATCGGTGCCTCCTTAACACTCAGCAATCTCGAGTATATTGAATCCGCAGTGGACGTACCGGTATTTGAAGGGATCACCGCAGCCATCGTAGCAGGGCTCGCTTATTTGCTGTTCCGTTCCTATACGGGTAATAAAGTGATGACGGGTATCGTCCGGCGTACGTGCATTTACGTATTTGCTGGAGCAGGGCTAGGTTTTGCACTTCTTACCTTGACGCAGGTGGCCTTCCAGATTGGAGAGGAGAACTTTTATGACTACCGGGACATAGCGGTATCAATAAGCTGGATCCTATTCGCAGTGGCCGTGCTGACAGCAGGGCTTCTGAGAGATAAGAGACCGCTCCGCGTTTTCGCGATGGTGTGGATTTTCATTACGCTCGGAAAAGCCTTCTTAGTCGATATTTCCTATATTGATGCTATCGTACGCGGTCTGTTGTTTATAGGGCTTGGTGTTGTGGGAGTGCTGGTATCAAGGTTTTTCTATCGTTCGAATAAACAAAATAGCAGCAAAAAACGTTGAAATAAGTTAGACAGATGAGTTATTAGTAAATCAAGATTCTTTAAGAATATAACTGACCTTGTCGCTGTTTTTGTCAGTAAAGAGGTGGGAGTGGCTCATTTCTCCTTTATACAGTGATCGTCGTTTCAAGAATGAGTCAACCTGTCTAAATTTATTTTACTTTTATGTGTTCGCCCTTCTTTGTTAAATGTAATCAAACTCATAAAGGTGGTTTTAGGTTGAATAAAAAGTTAACTTTTTATAGTTATGGTTCTTTTATTAGTAGTCTCTTTACCATGCCCTTTTTTTATTTACTTATATACGATTTTATCCCGGTGAATTTCCGTTTAGGTATTGTAGTAGTTGGTGTCATGATTTTGGCTACGTTCGTATTAGGTATAATGGCTTGTTTTAAAGATGGAGAAAAAAATTATTTAGCGGTTATTTCATTTATTATAGGAGCAGTAAATTTATTCGTTTTTGGTACTGGGTTATTGATGTCTCAAATGGCGTCCGCTTAATTCAAAAAAATGCCGGTGGTTTACTAAACTACACCCCGATTAGCGGGACACTTATAACAAGTGTCCCGCTAATCGGGTATATAGTTCAAGTTGAGCTCTAGTACCTGGACTGTTCTTATATCACACTAATATCTTCCCGTCTTCCATATGAACGACCCGGTCTGCGTAAGAAAGCATCTCCGTTTCGTGGGTGACGAGGAGGGTGGCCATGCCAAGCTCTTTCGTCATGTCTTCGAGGAGCTGCATCACTTCTTCCGATTTTTTTGAATCGAGACTTGCCGTCGGTTCGTCGGCGAACAGAACGGAAGGGCGGTGGATAACGGAGCGGGCGATGGCGGCACGCTGTTTTTCTCCTCCGGACAGGGAAGAAGGGTAGGCCTTCCTGCGATGAGAAAGCCCTACCTTACTCAGAATAGCTGTTACTTCTTCTTCCTCTTTCTTTTTCCCGGCCACCTCAAGCATCATGAAGAGTTGTTCCTCCACGGTAAGGAAAGGGACTAAATGGGACGACTGGAAAATGAATCCGAATTCCTCTGCCCGCACTTTACGTAACTTTTCCTCCTTCACATCAGCCAGGTTTTTTCCTTTAAAACTGATTTCACCCTCGGAAGTTTCCTGCAGACCTGCGGCTATGGTGAGCAGCGTACTTTTCCCTGAACCGGAAGCCCCGGTCAGAGCGGTAATCTCTCCCGGGCGCAGGCAGAGGTTCACCCCTTTCAGAACTTCTTCTTCGACTTCTCCGTTTTTGAATGTTTTTCTGATATTCTTTAAATTAAATGTTTCCATAGTTACCCCTCTCCCTGCTGGATCGCTTCCAGCGGTTTAATTTGACGAATGCGCAATCCGGAAAATGTGGAACCGACGAAACCGACGACGAGAAATACGGCTGCAAGAGCCAGGGTCGTCGAAATCGGGAGATCATAAGGCATCGCTTCCGGCAGGAGGACTCCTGCGGTCTGACCTGCGAGGCCGGAGAGCAGTACAGCCAGGCTTGTAATCGTCAGCATCTGGACCCACATCATATAAAACAGGCGTCTCGTACGAACACCGATCGCTTTTAGAATACCGAACATGCCCGTTTTCTGTACGTTCATCATGTAGAAAAAGATCGCAAACAGCATGCCGCTGATCAGGACGAGGAACCAGAGAATCATCGACAGAGTCATCTGTTCCGCCTGATAGCTCGGGATAGAGGACAGGAATTCGCTCTTCGAAAACGTCTCCAGTCCGCTTATATCTTTTGCATTCTCTGTATAAAGAACCTGGAAATCTTCGATACGGAACATGGAAGAAAACTCTTCCTGATTTACGAAAGCGGCCGGGGAGTGGCTGAATCGTTCATTATCCGCGAACCCGGTCACTTCCAGTTCTTCGCCCGTCTGTGGGTGTGTGAGCGTATCACCCACAGAGACCCCTTCTTCTTTAACAGACGAATCGAGTACAACCTCTCCTTTATCGGGCTGCGGGAATGGGGAGGCCGAGGTGGAAGTGAAAAAAGCGAGCGAGTACTTACGTTCCGATTTCTCCAGCCCTCCCATCTGCACGGAAAAAGCGTAATTGTTCTGACCGGTGGCACTCTGTACAGTGGCTTCATCCAGATTGGAACGGGTGTAGGAACCTTCTGCATCCTCCGTTAAATGAAAATTCCCTTCGGGCAGATTCCGGATGGACGCCATATTGTCCTCCGAAAGACCGTTCGCGAGTCCGGATAATAGAAAAGTCAGCAGGCTGATCAGGAAAACTACGGCTCCTATGATAAGAAACCTCGTTTTATTTTTTTTCATTTCTTTTAATGCCATATTCATCTATTCTTCAACCCTTTCTGTATAATAAAAACCTTTCGTTCCTTCTACTGACTATGGTAAATCAGCAAGGTGAACGAAAGGTTAACGGGGTGTTACAGATGAGGAAGAGTAATTGTGAATACCGTACCTTCTCCAGGAATGCTCGAGACGCTCGCCGTTCCTCCGTGAATTTCGGTGACTTCTTTGACTATGGAAAGGCCGAGTCCGGTGCCGTCTGTCGTGCGTGACCGTGCTTCATCCGCCCGGTAGAAGCGGTCGAACGCACGGCTTATTTCCGCTTCACTCATCCCTATCCCTTCATCCCGGACGGATACCGTGATTTCTTTATCCATATTCTGTAATGACACGTGGATGGAAGAATCGGGTTTTGAGTATTTGATGGCGTTGGTAATGAGATTGTCCCATACCGCCTGGAGAAGTTCCGCATTCCCGTTGTATGTCACTTCATCAAAAGAGTACGTCAACGCCAGTCCTTCCGAGCTGATTCTCCAGTGGTAGCGCCGGAGAGTCTCTTCCAGCTGACGTTTGATATCGAAACTTTGCCGTTCGATAAGCTTTCCGCTGTCTTCGATGGAGGAAAGAAGGAGGAGCTGCCTCGATAATGTAGACAGTCGCTCTGTTTCATCCTGAATAATATTGATATATTGCGTTTTCTCCTCTTCGGATAATTTGGGGTTTTCCAGCAGGTGACTGTACCCGCGTATGTTCAGCAGGGGCGTCTGAATATCGTGGCTGACGTTTGAGACGAAGTTACGCCGGAGCCGATCGACTTCCCCGAGCCGATCGATCATGGAAGAGAAGTTTCGTGCGAGCGTTCCGATTTCATCTTTCCGGTGAATGTCCGGATGCACAGTGAAGTCCCCTTTTTTAATGACGTCGGTCGTCCGGGAAAGCTTGCGGATCGGGTGGACGAGAATCCCGGAGAAAAGAAGCATCGCCAGAAGACTCAAAATGATGATGACAGCTGTCATCTGACCGAAGAGAGTGTGAACTTCGTTAAAAAGAAGTTTAATATCCGGACGCAGGAACAGTGCATGAGGCTCACCTTCTATCGTTACAGGCACCCCGACAGAGTTCCGAAGTTCGTTCGCGAAAAATCCGGTTACGAAAATTCCTCCCGAAAAATCCCTCATGCCGTGATACGTTTTTCCATCGATGACGCGCTGGACGTCTTCTTCCGGAAGATCTTTTCCATCAAAAGGATTTCCGAAAAAACTGGACTTCTCCGGTCCCTTCAGAAACAGCTGATAACCGGTAGCGGCCGTAGTGGACAGGTAGGCCTCCGGATTGTCGGCCGACTCGGCGTAAGAAGCTATCTGTTTTGCGATTTGCATGTTCTTTCTGTCGGTTTCAGGCTTCAGGTTGTTCTGATAGTAAGCATTCGCCAGAAGAAAACCGATGAGAAAACTGGCGCTCATAATGATTAGAGTGTACAGTAGAAATTTTGTATATAGGGATCTCACTACCCGTTCACCTCAAGCCTGTACCCGACGCCGCGTACCGTCTGTATGGTAACACTGTGGGTAAGCGGTGCGAGACGCTCTCTTAATCTTTTTATGTGGACGTTAAGCGTACGCTCATCTCCCTCGAATTCAAGACCCCACACCTGTTCAATCAGATGGTCTCTGCTGAGCACACGGTTGGGAGTGGAGGCGAGGAGAGCGAGAAGGTCGAATTCCTTCAGCGGAAGCATGAGGTGACTGGTACCGATCCGGACGTCGTAATTATTCCGGTCGATGACGAGTTCTCCCGCAGCTAACGACTGGACATTCGGCTTGTCGTATCTTCTGAGAACGGCTTCGATCCGGAATAGCAGTTCTTTCGGTTCAAACGGCTTCACGATGTAATCGTCCGTCCCGGCCCGGTATCCCTGTTCTTTGTCGTGCAATTCGCCTTTAGCCGTGAGAAGTATGACGGGAAGTCCGTAATCTTCCGTGACTATTTTCGTTAAGGCGTATCCGTCCGTTCCGGGCATCATGACATCGACGACAGCCAGATCGATACCTGACTTATCCAGCACGGATACAGCTTCGTCTGCATTGGAAGCTCTGTATGTCTCGTATCCTGATGATTCAAGTGTCCGGGAGACGAGTTTTCTGATATAGGGGTCATCATCTGTAATCAATATGGAAGTCATGCTTTTCATCCTTTCCTGTGTATTCCTTCTTTTAGGATAACAAAAGAAGGTGAACGGAAGGTGAACAAAAGTCTTAGTACAAGGAGGACAGGCGCTGAATTTGAATAAATTCCAGGCAGATGATATATTTAAAAAGCAACTTAAATAGTAATGATTACGATTTAGGTTGCGTTGTTTACTACTATTTAATTAAATATAAAGTTATATTTACAGGGAGGTTCATATAGAATGGCTAAAAAGTCGAAGGTCGCGAAAGAAAAAAAGCGTCAGCGGATGGTCATGCAGTACGCCGACTTGCGTAAAGAACTGAAAGAAAAAGGGGATTACGAAGCACTTCGGAAGCTTCCGCGCGATTCATCTCCGACCCGTCTCACCGGCAGATGTGAAGTGACGGGACGTCCGCGCGGTTATATGAGGAAATTCAAAATGTCGAGGATCGCTTTCAGGGATTATGCGCACAAAGGACAGATTCCGGGCGTAAGCAAAGCCAGCTGGTAAAACTTTGTGATATTTCTTTAAAATAAAAGCCGCAACAACCAACCGGATTCGGCGTTGTTGCGGCTTTTTAGTTTTGTGTCTTTATAAGTGATGACGGTTTACCTCAGCTTGGTGGAACCTCCGTCGAGCATGAGCGTCTGTCCCGTCATGTAGTTGGAGTCATCCGATGCGAGGAAGACGGCCGCTTTTCCGATATCTTCTTCCGGATCACCGAAGCGCTGCATCGGAATGTTTCCGAGCACTTTTTTATAGTATTCAGGATTGTTTGCTGCCCACTCCTGGACACCTTCGGAATTGGCTATAGGGGAGATGAGGTTGACATTTATTCCGAATTGCCCGAGCTCATTCGCAGCTACGCGCGTCATGCCGCGGATCGCTTCTTTTGCAGCGGCGTAAGATAATTGATTGGCGTCTCCATTGATTCCTGCGCCCGAGGCGAAGTTGATGATCGACCCTTCCGTTTTCTTCAAATGAGGGATGGCTGCCTGCATAAGATAGAAGGTAGGGTAGAATCCTGTATTGAAAGACAGATCCATATCTTCTTTCGTCGTTTCAAGGAAAGAAGCCATTTTTGATGCGTGCGCATTGTTCACAAGGACATCCAGACCTCCGAATGTTTCCACCGTTTTATCGACGATGGAAGACAAGGCGGCATGGTCGGTCAGATCTGCGTGGATGAACAGACTGTCCGCACCACTGTTCTTCAGATGTTCTGCGGCTTTCTGGCCGGTTTCTTCATTAACGTCAACGAGTACGACGTTCGCTTTCTCTTTGGCGAATGCTTTGGCGATACCGAAACCGATACCTCCGGCTCCGCCTGTGATGATAGCTGTTTTTCCGTTAAGTTTACTCATGTGAAATTCCTCCTTTTACAGTTATATTTTATCACTGGAGACAGTCTTGGGAAACGAAAGCACTTTTATGGAAAAGGCCCACTACATAAAAAAGCCTGCTCATTGAGTTCAATGAACAGGCTGGGGCGGACTCAGCCGAACATACTTGTGGAATGTTTCGGCTGTACCCGGGCGCTCGGGTCGATGAAATTCTTGGCGTTGTTGACGGCTGTCGGCCCTTCGCCGAAGCCTGAAGCGATCAGTTTCACTTTCCCGGGATACGTACAGATATCTCCGGCAGCGTAGATGCCTTCAATGTTTGTTTCCATCTTCTGATTGACGACGATACTATTCTTGTCGATATCCAGTTCCCATTCCTTGATAGGACCGAGAGAGCTGATGAATCCGTAGTTGACGATAAGATCGTCGATGTTGATGGATTCTTCTTTCTCACCCTTCACTTCTTTCAGTACGACCTGGTCGATCGTTTCGTCTCCGACGAGCTTTTCGGGAGTGAAGGGGGTGAGCGTGCGGACGCTTGAATTCTCCAGCTGTTCTACGCTGTGCTCGTGAGCCCGGAAGTTGGCTCTGCGGTGTACGAGTGTCACTTCATTGGCAATCGGCTCCAGCATGAGAGACCAGTCTACAGCTGAATCGCCACCGCCGCAGATCATGACGTTGTGATCGCGGAAACGTTCCATATTATTGACGTGGTAGTGAAGGTTCGTCTCCTCGAAGCGCTCCGTATCCTTGATTTTCAGTTTGCGGGGTTCAAAAGCTCCGTTCCCTGCCGTGATGATAATCGTCTTCGTGTAATGGACATCTTTGTTCGTTGTAAGTTTGAAAGATCCGTCTTCCCGACGCTCGACCGTCTGCACCGCTTCTTCCAGTGTAACGTCAGGATCGAACGCCATCGCCTGTTCGGTGAGGCTGTCCACGAGTTCCTGTGCTCTTACTTTCGGGAATCCGGCGACATCGTAGATGAATTTCTCCGGATAAAGGGCGGTAAGCTGACCGCCGAGATGGGGCAGGCTTTCGATTATGTTGACGGATGCCTGGCGCATACCTCCGTAAAAAGCAGTAAACAGGCCGACAGGTCCACCACCGATGATTGTAATATCATGAACTTTTTCACTCATATAGGGAACCTCCTGTATATACAAAAAATCTCTTGTTTATAGTTTAGCACAATTATTACAATAGATAATTATAGAAAGATTCGCAAGCAAAAGGTTGAAAAACAAAACAAAAAAAGCTAAGATGATAGCTGAGACATTTATGAAAGCGTTACTTTCGCAGTAATCTTTCGACTTTTTCGCCTAACTGTGTGAAATTTGTCACAAATATATAAAATGGATGTGATTGGAATGAACAGACCAAATATTGTTATTTTGGGCGCTGGTTACGGTGGCATGATGACTGCCTCCAAGCTTCAGAAGAAAGTCAGTGCCGACAGTGCAAACATGACCCTCGTCAATATGCACAGCTACCATTATCAATCTACGTGGCTGCATGAAAACGCAGCCGGGACGCTGCATCATGATCGTACGAGAATGGAAGTGGACAATGTTATCGACACGAACAAGATCAACTTCGTGCAGGATACTGTAACAGGTATCGATCCCGATAACAAAAAGGTGAGCCTTCTGAACGGGGAAATCTCCTATGATTATCTCGTAATCGGTCTCGGATTTGAGGCTGCGACGTTCGGAATCAAGGGACTTCTTGAAAACGCCTTTACCATCTCAAGTATCAATAAAGCCCGTCTGATTCGTCAACATATCGAATATAACTTTGCGAAATACAATAATGAAAAAGATAAGAAACAGGAACGTTTGAACCTCGTTGTAGGCGGGGCAGGGTTTACGGGCATCGAGTTCGTAGGTGAACTTGCCAACCGTGTTCCGGAACTGTGTAAAGAGTATGACGTACCGCGTGAAAACGTACGTATCATCAACGTCGAAGCTGCTCCGACAGCACTTCCCGGTTTCGATCCGGAGCTCGTAGAGTACGCAATGAACTCCCTTGAAGCTCGCGGCGTAGAGTTCAAGCTCGGCGCGATGATTAAAGAAGTTACAGCGGACAAGCTTGTTTACGAACAGGGTGATGAAATCGAAGAGATCCCTACCAACACAGTCGTATGGGCTGCCGGTGTTCGCGGAAACAGCCTTGTGGAAGAAGCCGGATTCGAATCGAACCGCGGCCGTACGCCGGTACGTGAAGACCTTCGTCCGAACGGTTACGATGATGTGTTCATCGTCGGGGACTGTGCTCTCATCATGAACGAAGAGACAGAACGCCCGTATCCACCGACAGCACAGATTGCTATTCAGGAAGCGGAACATACAGCCGGGAACCTGAAACGTATCGTGGAAGGTAACCACAACCTGGAACCGTTCGAGCCGAACATTCAGGGTACGGTAGCTTCCCTCGGTAATAAAGACGCAATCGGTGTCATTTTCGATGATAAGAAGATTTTTGGGTGGACAGCCACTGCCATGAAGAAAATCATCGATAACCGCTACTTGTGGAAAGTCGGCGGAGCCGCACTCGTTCTTAAAAAAGGGAAACTCAACTTCTTTAAATAAAAAAGAGGAACAAAGGTCCGGGAACGGGCCTTTGTTTTTTTAAGTGACGGACCGGGCGCTTGCGCTTTTCTGACAGGAATACTACAATATAGCTTGTATCGGAGTGAGAGTAGGGGGAAGAGTATTGGATATTGTACAGTTTGCGGTTTCCATATTATTATTTTTCGTGTTGTTTTTCGGTATATCATTTTTATTGAACATGGTATTGCGGATGTCATGGTTCATGCTTTTCGTTTTTCCGCTGATCGTACTTCTGATTGTGGATGATTTTCCTTTAAACCGTTATTTCCGGGAACCTGTAGGCGCCCTCAGTGATGTATGGTCCTCGATTCTCGCTTTAAGCGTTTTTGATATCATCATCTTACTGAGCGGGTTCCTCGGCACCCTTGCAGCAGGAATCGTCATCCGTCTGTTACGTAAAAACGGTTATCAAATGTTTTAAGCATCTGAATGCTATTCGGATGCTTATTTTAATGAAAAATTATAAAAAAAGGAAGGCCCGGCGCCTTCCTCCTTAAAATATAAGATAATGGACAAAAAACGTGAGGAAAACTCCGAACACTCCCCCTACGAACACTTCCACAGGCTGATGCCCGAGCATTTCCTTGATTTCTTCGCGTTTTTCGAATCCTTCTTTCGTTCCCCAGCCTCTCGCCTGTTCGACGAATCGCTGGAAATCGTTAAGAAGAATGTTGAGCATAATCGCCTGCTCTCCGGACTGCCTGCGAACACCGGTGGAATCGAACATCACGATAATGGCGAAGACGGTGGCTACGGAAAAGATGGCGGAGTCGAAACCCTGCTCGATTCCGACACCGGTCGCAAGTGCGGTGACGGCAGCGGAGTGACTGGACGGCATGCCGCCCGTGGAGAAGGCGAGTTTGCCGTCGATTTTTCGTGAAGCTATAAATGAAATCGGAATTTTGATACCCTGAGCGAGAAAAATAGCGAGAATTGCCGCCCAGAGAGGGAAGTTCTGGAGGATATCCATAGCGATCTTCAGCCTTTCTGCATGAAACCTTTATTATGTATTGCATATTATACGTTAAAGTAAAAGCCTCCCGCAATGAGGAGGCTTGTCTGATTAATCCTGGATTACAGCGTCGAGTGCGATTTCCATCATGTCGGTGAAAGTGGTCTGACGTTCTTCGGAAGTCGTCTCTTCTCCGGTAAGGATGTGATCACTTACGGTGAGGACGGTGAGTGCCTGACGATTGTATTTTGCCGCCAGCGTATAAAGGGCACTCGTTTCCATTTCGATGGCCAGCACGTTATAGTCAGCGAGTTTCTGGTTGAACTCTTTTGCGTTGTCGCGGTAGAACTGATCACTCGTAAACACATTTCCGACGTGAAGGTTAAGATCCTTTTTCACTCCGGCATCGTAGGCGTTTTTGAGAAGGGTGAAGTCGGCGCTCGGGGCGAAATCGACTTCTCCGAAAGTGGCACGGTTCATGCTTGAATCGGTAGAGGACGTATTCGCAAGGATGACATCGCGGACATTCACATCTTCCTGGATAGCTCCGCAGGAACCGACTCTTACAAGCTTCTGCACATCATAAGCATCCATGAGTTCGTTCACATAGATGGAAATGGACGGAACCCCCATCCCTGTTCCCTGAACGGAGACTCTCTCTCCTTTATACGTACCGGTATAGCCGTACATCCCGCGTACTTCGTTGTAACATACTGCATCTTCAAGGAAATTCTCCGCAATAAACTTGGCACGGAGCGGGTCTCCCGGAAGAAGTACTTTATCGGCGATATCACCTTTATTAGCTCCAATATGTGTTGTCATTATAGCTCCTCCTTTGACCGTCTTTCTTATCTAAATTATCATAACGGTTTCATTAAGACAAATGCCCGGTTTGACAGGGGTGGACTTCTTCCCGTTTCTAAAGTGCTTTTACTTGAAGTACTGCTTTTCTAGATCCTGAAGACGGGTCAGCGCTTTCTGATTGAACTCTGTATCCCGTCGCTCCAGTTTCTCTTTGTATTTTTGTACGGAATCTTCCAGGGATTTCATGTAATCAGGGATTTCATCGTCGTAAGGATGAACTGCCTGTTTGTCGACGTTAGCTTTTTCATGGTGGGCCAGGGCTTTTCGCTGATGGAAAAACACATCTTCGGTCTGGCCCGGATTGTGCAGGTCGCCCTGGGCCGGGTGTGTGTGTACGCCAAGGACCTCGACAAGAAATTTGGAACCGCGGTCTTCTTTGACTTTTCCTATGTACGTCCCTGTTTTATAAAACGCTTTTACCGTATCATCGATTTTTGCTTCATCCATAATTTGGACACCTCCTATGACATTTCTATGAGAATAATAACATATTTACTGCTGAACCCGACCGTTCTTTGTTACAATGAACGCAGGGAGCGTGGTACGACACTATGGATTTTCTATATTTTCCACAGGATAAAACAGAATACATTCCGTCAATGATTATGCTGGTATTGTTCATGGTGGCTGCAATTGTAACTGTCTATATTTTCGTGAAAGCTTCGAAACGGGAAGAAGACCACGTGCCGGAGCATCTGAAGGACGATCCTCATTATTATGAGCGGGAAGAAAATAAATAGAAAAAGCGCGTGACCCCTTGAGGTTCAACCACCCCGGGGTTCACGCGTTTTTTTACGCTTTCGAGTTTACGGCTTTAATGATTCTGTCTACGCCTTCTTCTACGGTCTGACGCGGAGCAGCGATATTCATGCGCATGAATCCTTCACCTTCTTTGCCGAAAGAAGCTCCATCGTTGAGACCGACTTTCGCCTCTTCATTCATGAATTTTTTCAGTTCGTCGGGATCGAGACCGAGCTTCCGGCAGTCGAGCCACAGCAGATATGTGCCTTCCGGCTCGATCACTGTAATGGTATCCGTCTCTGTATGGAAGCGGTCGCGTGCGTATTCTGAGTTTTCAGTAAGGGTTTTCTGAAGATTTTCAAGCCATTCCTCTCCATGTTGGTAGGCAGCTTCAAGAGCGGTGAGACCGAGAGTATTCAACATGTTGACTCCCTGACTCTGGAACTGGCGATTCAGTCTTTCGCGTTTCTTCTCATCCTTCGTCACGACATAAGATGCCTGCAGACCGGCCAGGTTGAAAGTTTTGGTCGGGGAGTAGCAGGTGACGGTGACATCATCGATTTCATCGCTTAGTGAGGCGATAGACGTATGGGTGTTGTCGCCAAGCAGCAGGTCGGAGTGGATCTCATCCGATAGAATGGTAACGTTATGTTTCACACATATGTCGGCCATCTGTTTCAATTCTGATTCCGTCCATACGCGTCCCACCGGGTTATGAGGGCTGCATAGAATGAACAGCGGAACATTGTTGTCTTTGATTTTCTGTTCGAAATCCTCAAAATCGATGGTGTAACGGCTCCCGTCGAAGTTCAGCTCATTTTCGACAATGTGCCGTCCATGTGTTTTTACAACGTTGTAAAACGGAGGGTACACAGGAGTCTGGATCAGTATATCGTCGCCGACTTCGGACAGTGCCTGCACGAGCATATGTAGGCTAGGAACTACGCCAGGGCTGTAAGTGATCCAGTCTTTATCGATGTCGTATTTGTAATGGTTTTTCACCCAGTTCTGGATTGTCTGTTTTACTTCTTCATCCGGGAGAGTGTAGCCGAAAATTCCGTGGGCTACTCTGTCTTGCAACGCAGTCGTTACCGCATCCGGGACCTGGAAGTCCATATCTGCGACCCACATTGGGAGAATCTCTTTATTCTCGAACAGACTCTCAGCAAAGTCCCACTTCACGGAACGCGTACCCTTTCTATCAATCACTTCATCAAAATTGGCCATATTCCTCACCTCATTCATTAATGTATACATACATCTTAACGGAAAACGCAGGGGTTTGTTAACTAAAGGGGAACGTTTATGGAGAAAAATAAGGAAAGGCACGTTCCTCAGAAGTAAAAAAAAGCAAAGCGGTATAATACCGCTTTGCTTACACAGGGGGAATACGAGAAAGTCTTACACTATATAATATAGCCGGGAGACACGGAGATTAAACATATTTTCGGTAAAAATTTCAGGAAAGTTATTTTTGAATAATAACAACTCTTGTGCTATAATAACTAATTGTGTAAAGAAACGAATAAATAAATCAGGAGTTGTATAGTATGGCAGAGAATTTTCAAGAAGGTCAAGTCGTAGAAGGTAAAGTAACCGGAATCCAACCGTATGGTGCGTTCGTTGCACTTGATGATAAGGTTCAGGGTCTCGTACACATTTCGGAAGTGACACACGGTTTCGTTAAAGATGTTAACGAACACCTTTCAGAAGGAGACGAAGTACAGGTTAAGATTTTGAATATTGATGAAGCGAAGAACAAATATTCACTTTCTATCCGTGCTACTCAGGAAGCTCCAAAGCGTGCTCCTAAACAGAACAATCGTCAACAGGCGTCTTCCGCTCCAAAAGAAGACCAGTCCGGTTTCAACACTTTGAAAGACAAGCTTGAAGACTGGATCAAACAATCCGACGATCGCGAAAAATATCGTAACTAAGTCCGGGGACCTCCCGGGCTTTTTTATTTGGTCAATCATATCTTTTGAGATGTGAACGAGATTTCTTCATACTTAACGGGAACGAAATAAGGAGGAATTTTCAGTATGAAATCATTTGTTTTTTACAATCCGACCAAACTGATCTTCGGTAAAGATCAGGTAAAAACACTCCCGGACCATTTGCCTGCAGGTACGAAAAACGTACTTCTCGTCTACGGCGGTGGCAGCATAAAGAAAAATGGTGTATACGATGACGTGATGGAGCAGCTGAATAATGAGGGGGCTGCCGTTACGGAACTGTCCGGGGTGGAACCGAACCCGAAACTGACAACGGTGCGTGAAGGCGTCGAGTTGTGCCGTGAACATGATATAGATTTTATTCTCGCTGTTGGCGGAGGCAGTGTCATTGATGCAGTCAAGACGATTGCCGCGGCTGCGAAATATAAAGGAGATGCCTGGGACCTCGTTACGAAAAAAGCGGCTCCAGTAGATGCTCTCCCGTTCGGCACCGTACTTACAATGGCGGCGACGGCCAGTGAAATGAATGCCGGATCGGTCATCACGAACTGGGAGACAAATGAAAAATACGGGTGGGGACATCCGCCTTATACGAATCCGAAATTTTCTATTCTCGATCCCCAAAACACCGTGACGGTTCCGAAAGATCAGACCGTCTACGGCATCGTTGATATGATGACTCACTTGATGGAACAGTATTTCCACGAGGAAACGCAGTCTCCTGTCCAGGATGAGATGATCGAAGGGGTCATGCGTGCTGTGAAGGATACCGCTCCGAAACTACTCGAAGACCTCTCGAGTTATGAGCACCGCGAGACGATTATGTATGCCGGAACACTTGCCCTTAACGGAATGATGCAGATGGGTTACAAAGGAGACTGGGCCTCCCACAACATTGAGCACGCCGTTTCGGCCGTTTATGATATTCCGCATGCCGGCGGTCTCGCTATCCTGTTCCCGAACTGGATGGAATACAATATCGACGTTCAGCCGAAGCGTTTCGCCCGTCTTGGTGAAAAAGTGTTCGGTATCGAAACGGAAGGCAAGACGGACAAAGAAGTCGGCCTTGAGGGCATCAAAGCCCTTAGAAAATTCTGGAGTTCTCTCGGCGCACCGGAAACGCTCGCCGATTACGACATTTCTGACGAGAAATTCGATACGATTGTGGACCGTGCTATGAAACGCGGACCATTCGGTAACTTCTCCGAACTTCAGGAAAACGACGTCTACCGCGTTCTCGAGCTTTCCAAATAAATAACAGGTAAGAAATGGGAGACTGAATCATGTGTGATTCAGTCTCTTTTTTCTATATAATTAGAGAGGAGGAGGGACGTAACGTGAACTTTATTGCGTGGGTGATTGTAGCGTGTGAAATTGCGTTTTGGATTTTCATCATTGCGGGCTTAGTTACAAGATATGTATTCAGTCAAAGAAAAGCGGGTCTTTTTCTGCTGGCGATGACTCCAATTGTGGATCTTGTTCTTATTGTATTCACCAGCATAGATATATACAGGGAAGCAGAAATAACTGTGGCTCATAGTATAGCGCCGATCTACCTGGCCATTTCTCTCGTCTACGGAAAATCTATGATTCAGTGGGCAGATGATCGCTTTTTGTATTACGTGAAACGTAGTGGTCCAAGGCCTGAGCGGAAAATTGGTATGGATTTCGCTAAACACAGTTTGAAAGGTTCGCTTCAACATATCCTGGCGTACATTATTGGTGGGGCACTTTTACTGATCATGATTTTCTACATCAGAGACAGCAGTAACACCGGGGTGCTGTGGAGAACGCTGCAGACATGGGGGATAGTAGTGCTGGTCGATAATGCAATTTCCATCAGTTACTTCATTTGGCCGCGAACGAGGCAATAGAGACAGAAATTTTCTCAAATTAAAATGCTGGAGGGGATAATGTACATATCACATAAGATTATTCCTGGCTTCAGGGTACGTTACATTTCACCAGCACACTCAAAACCGGACCCATCGGGTTCGGTTTTTTGTTTTTGTACCACTCGAATCCTGGTATCCTTCTTTTCAGAAGAGGTAAGAGAGGCCGAAGGGAAGGATTAGATGCTTTTCCTGCCGTTGGGGAGAGGAAAATAGTAGTGAAGGTCACGATTACGGAAGAAACGTTACCTTCAGTCCCATTGTCAAAGCGCGAAGGAAAGGAAAAATCGGAATTACCACACGACGATCGAATCCTGCTGCTTTTTCTATTAAAAAAAGAGACCACACTGGCTACAGAAGAAAATTCTGGCTCGAATACACTCATTTTTGTAAAAAGTATTTGACATGAAGAGCGACAATGCTACAATAAAAATGTCAAAAACATTTTACATTATAACGGGAGGTATTGGATGGACTGGGTCAAAATCGTATATGCGCTCGTTTTGCTTGCATGTGCTGTGTACATTTTGAGCGTAACTTTTTTCGACAAAGGGGACGAAAGGAAGAAATTCATCAATCGTAAGGCTCAATCGTATACGTTTGGAGTGATCTTCGGAACGCTGATTCTGGAAATTGGCAATGTGATTTTTCAGACAGTCCGTGGGAACCCCGCCAGTTACGGGGAAGGAATCTCACCGCTCATGTTCCTCACTATAATTATAGTCATTTATATGGGAACGCTGCTATTTTACAGAAATAAGTATGGGAATTAACTATGGAAAATCAGATCAAAGAACTCAGAAAAACGGCGAAACTGTCGCAGGAGGAACTGGCCAGGGCCTGTAAAGTTTCCAGACAGACGATAAATGCAATCGAGAACAATAAATATGATCCCACCCTGCAGCTGGCATTTGATATTGCCTCTATACTGGACTCCACTGTGGATGACCTGTTCGTCCCGAGAACGTAGGCGGTCTTCCCCCGTGTTTACTTGATTTACATTTGGTGATTCTGTAAAGTTAATGAATGAAAATACAACAAGGATCGGGAGGAGTTTGGATGACGCACGTACGTTTTGATTATGATAAAGCACTGAAGTTTATGAACGAACATGAGGTAGGCTATATGCAGGATGCTGTTTCTCTCGCCCATCGTGCCCTGCACGAAGGAACCGGGGCCGGGAGTGATTTTCTCGGGTGGCTGGACCTGCCTGAAAACTATGATCAGGAGGAATTCGGGCGTATCGAGAAATCGGCGGAGAAGATTAAAGGCGATTCGGACGTGTTGCTCGTTATCGGTATCGGAGGATCTTACCTCGGAGCGCGGGCTGCGATTGAAATGCTGCAGCACAGTTTCTTCAATGAGCTCGAAGACCGCAGCGCACCTCAGGTATTTTTCGTAGGTAACAATATAAGTTCTTCCTACATTAACGATCTGCTTGAACTGATCAGGGATAAAGACGTATCCATCAACGTTATTTCGAAAAGTGGTACGACGACGGAACCGGCGATCGCCTTCCGTATTTTCCGTAAGTTCCTTGAAGAGAAATACGGCAAAGAAGAAGCGACGAAACGGATTTATGCCACCACTGATAAGAAAAAAGGTGCGCTCAAAACACTGGCGGATGAACAGGGATATGAAAGTTTCGTCGTTCCGGATGATGTCGGAGGACGGTACTCCGTTCTGACAGCAGTAGGCCTGCTGCCGATTGCCGCTTCCGGTATTCCGAT
The DNA here is from genome assembly GCF_900156705.1 of Salimicrobium salexigens. NCBI lineage: Bacteria > Bacillati > Bacillota > Bacilli > Caryophanales > Bacillaceae > Salimicrobium > Salimicrobium salexigens. Next base: position 239,892 of record NZ_FTOK01000004.1, read on the forward strand.
ACAGGAAATAATGAAAGGCGCCCGCAAAGCTCAGCATGAACTTTCCGGTTCTTCGCTTGAGGATAACCCGGCGTATCAGTATGCAGCGGTTCGCAATATTTTCTATAATAAAGGTAAATCGATTGAAATGCTCGTGAACTATGAACCGGGACTGCAGTACTTCTCCGAATGGTGGAAGCAGTTGTTCGGAGAAAGTGAAGGAAAGGACCAGAAGGGTATTTTCCCTGCATCGGCAAACTTCTCGACAGATCTTCACTCTCTCGGTCAGTTCATACAGGATGGCCGCAAAGATCTGTTCGAAACGGTCCTTCATGTGGAAAAACCGAAGTCCGATTATACGCTCGAAGCGGAAGAGAATGATCTGGACGGGCTGAACTACCTCGCCGGTAAAACGATTTCCGAAGTGAACGAGAAAGCGTACCAGGGAACGATGCTTGCGCATACGGACGGAGATGTTCCGAACCTGATCGTCCACGTGCCTGAAATGGACGCCTACACGTTCGGTTATCTTGTATACTTCTTTGAGAAAGCCTGTGCCATCAGCGGGTATATCCTCGGAGTGAATCCGTTCGATCAGCCGGGAGTGGAAGCGTATAAGAAGAATATGTTTGCCCTCCTCGGCAAACCCGGCTTTGAAAAAGAGAAAGAAGAACTGGAGAAACGGCTGTAAAAATAGCATGGCACTTATGAAACCGGGCCCCTGGGGTCCGGTTTTTGTGTTTGTTTATTGTTTTCGTGCCCTTCAGAAGGCAAGGGAGGGACTGAAGGTAAGGCAAAACCACTTTTCCTGCCGTTGGGGAGAGAAAAACGGCGCCGACGGTAACGATTACAACAAAAAAACTCCCCGCTTCTTCCTGCGGGGAGTCTTCACATTCGTCTATTACACGTGTTTTTGTGCTGTAGCCATGATTTCTTCTTTCGGTTGGAAACCGACGGCCTGGTCTACAACTTCCCCGTCTTTAAGGAAAAGAAGGGTAGGAATGCTCATCACGCTGTGTTTCTGAGCAGTTTCCGGATTTTCATCAACGTTCAATTGTACGACGCTGATCTGATTATCCTCTTCATCGATCTCCTCAAGTACAGGAGCAATCATTTTGCAGGGACCGCACCACGGAGCTCCGAATTCAGCTACGACGAGACCTTCTTTCGTCTCTTCGGTGAATGTGGAATCTGTAACATCTTTAACAGCCATGATATCTCTCCTTCGTGCTATTATTTCTAACCGTTAAAATCAAACTAAATGGTTAGAATTACACTTTAAAATATGATAGGATAAAAGTCAACCATTCAATTTAAGGAGAATGTATATGACTGTGATAACGGAAACAGGATATTCTTATATCAGTGATCATCTTTTCGTGAACTTCCTGAATACGATCAATGGGGCAAACAGCCAGGTGACGGACCTTCTCATGCAGGAATCCGGGACCGATAAGTGGCTGGAGTTGATGTACAGCCGGGAACTGCTCAATTCTGAACAATTCAGGAAGCTGAAGGAAGAAACTTTTGATGATGGTGCGATCCGCGATTTCCGTAACAGGGGCAGGGAGTATGTGTTGGAAGGGAAACATACGGAATTCATCTCGTCTCTGACCGGGAACGTGAAGCAGGCACCTCTCTACTTTGATAAGCATTTAAATCCGGTTCCAGGTTGCGGTGGCAGCCGTGGACTTCTATCCCTCCTCTCTTATAAAATGCTCGAAGCATACCAGGGCAACATTTTTTCCAAAATAAAAAAATGTTATTCCCCGGCCTGTTATGCATTATTCGTAGATTACAGCGGGAGAAGGAAATGGTGCTCCATGGAAATATGCGGCAACCGTACAAAAGCGCGAAAGCACTATGCAAAGAAAAAGGAATAATCCGAAGTACAGAGAATTCATAGTACAGAACGGAAATACAGAATAAAGGGGACGATGATATGAGTGAAAAAAATACGGACTTTCTTATGGAGCTGCTGAACACAGCCTCTCCTTCAAGCTATGAAATGCCGATTCAGAAAAAATGGATGGAGGCGATGAAACCTTACGCGGATGAAATCCGCACGGATCATGCGGGTAACGTGATCGCCGTCAAGAACCCGGAAGCCGAAATGAAAGTGATGCTTGCCGGTCACTGTGATGAAATAGCGCTTGTAGTGAACAGAATCGATGAGGACGGATACGTATATATCGATAAAATGGGCGGCGTGAACCCGAAAGCGGCCATAGGAATGAAAGTGGATATCCTGGGTACATACGGCCGTCTCCCAGGCGTGATCGGAGTCAACGCTCAGCATCACGGTGGCATCAAGGGAGATTTTGACCTGAGCGATCTGTTCATTGACTGCGGGGCGAAATCAAGAGAGGAAGTCACTGAATATGTACAGATCGGGGACCTTGCCGTTTATAGACGGACACCGGAAGTGATGATGGATAGATACGTTACCGGACGGGGACTTGATAACAGAACCGGCCAGTATATCGTGGGGGAAGTGTTGCGGAGACTCCATCAGACGAATATCAATGTGGGAGTATATGCAGCCAGCACCGTAAATGAAGAAACGAATATGGGAGGAGCTTATTTCGCTGCAGCCGGAGTGGAACCTTCTATGGCTATCGCCTGCGACGTCACGTTCGCTACCGATTACCCGGGAGTAGATAAAAAAACACACGGGGACGTGGAGCTTGAGAAAGGCCCGGTGCTCGCCAAAGGAGCACCGATCAACCGGAATATTAATCAATTGCTTGAAAAAGCTGCCGGAGAGAAGGATATTTCTCTTCAATATGAACTTACGTCACGAGCTACCGGTACAGATGCCGATCGGATGAGGTTGACCGGGAAAGGCGTGCCTGTAAGTCTCGTTTCCCTTCCGCTAAGATATATGCACTCGCCGGTCGAAACGGCCAGTCTTGAAGATATAGAGGAGTGCATTGAGCTTCTCGTGACCTTCATCAGTAATTTGAGCGGCGAGGAGAGCCTTAACCCGCTGGACTTAGTATGAATTCAGATGATTTTCATTAAAACAAAGACGAGACCCGAATGCAGGGTCTCGTCTTTGTTTCGTATGAATCATTCTTCTTCATCCACGCGGATACGGGCAGTAGGCATCGCTTCGAGTCGTTCCACCGGAATGTCTTTGCCGGAAATTTCGCTTTTTCCATACGTACCTTTTTCAATCTTCTCAAGACCGTCCACTGCAGCCAGGTAACGCTCGCGTGCTGTGTCAAAAAGCGTCTGCTCTTTGGACTGTTCGTGCATTTCCGTACCGGAGTCGGCCGGATGGTCCTGGATAGACGAGATATCACCGGTGTTGTCTTTCGAATATTCTCCGTTTTCATATCCGTCGTGGTGACGTTCCATTTCTTCTTCCGCTTCTTCTTTGATTTCGGTAAGGCGCTGTTTGAAGTGTTGCAGTTGTTCTTCGGATAGCATAAAATAATCCTCCTTATAGATTCACGCAGGAACGACACCGAGAGTGCAGCGGGATACGGACAGGTTATTACCGTCTTCGTCGGTGATCTCCACCGACCACACCATGGTACGACCGCCCCGGTGCACCGGTACTGCCTTTGCATATACCGTTCCGTCACGTTTACTTCTGATGTGGTTAGCGTTGATTTCGATGCCGAATACCTGCTGCTGTTCAGGGTCGATGTTCAGAAATCCTCCGATACTTGCTGCCGATTCCGCCAGCGCAACGTTGGCGCCGCCGTGAAGAAAACCCATCGGCTGATGAGTCCGTTTATCCACAGGCATCGACATCTTCACCTGTTCCTTATCCGCTTCTATCAGTTCTATTCCAAGCGTTTCCATTAAAGTGTTTTTCAACATTTCTTTCATGACACTCATTCCTTTCCAGTTTTCCCGTAATTTTTCCGTTCAAACTTAAGAGTGAAAGCAGTGTTTCCGCGCACCCTTACTGATTACTATATATGAAAAAGAGGGGGTACGGTAGTGCACCCCCTCTTCTTTTTCTGCTTATTTTAAATCAGGGAAATGAGTAAGGACAGCCCGAGCAGCACCCCGTAGAAAGTGTTCGTCTGGGCGGTACCTTTCATAGCCGGCATCATATCCACCGGTGTCTTCTTCCCGGAGAAGCTTCTCACCGCTTTTTGAGCGTGAACGGCACTGAGAAGAGTGAGAAGAGACCACCATGGCAATAATCCGGTGATTATATAAATGATTGTCAGCAGGTAAACGATGATAAAGTTCGCTGCCAGAAAAGTCACTGCCCCCTCGTGTCCGAGGAGAATGGCGAGTGTACGTCTGCCGTTCGTTTCATCTCCGACGCGGTCCCGTATATTATTAGCCATCATAATCGCTCCAATGCAGATGGCAACAGGGATGGAGATACCGAAAACGGCCCAGGTGACAACTTCCGTCTGGATGTAATAAGCGATACCTATGATGACAGGACCCATAAAAAACCCGGCTACCAGCTCACCAAATGGGGTATAAGCGATAGGGAGGGGGCCTCCGGTATACAAATACCCGACGAGCATGGAAGCAGAGCCTATAAGGGCGATCCACCATGAGGTGAGCATACATATATACACACCGAGAAGTACGGCGATGGCGAAGAAAGATAGTGCGAGATATAATACCGTTTTGGGATGGATGCCATCGCGTACGATCGTGCCTCCGATACCGACAGACTCTTCCGTATCAAGCCCGCGGACGTAGTCATAGTATTCATTGAACATATTCGTGGCAGCCTGAATGAGTATAGAGGCGATCAGCATGGCTGCAAACAGCCCGAGAGCGATCGTTCCCTCTTTATGGATGACGGCAAACATCGTTCCCACAAATACAGGAACGAAAGACGCAGTCAGGGTGTGGGGTCTCAGCAGACGCCACCACACATGGAAGCCGCTCCGTTCATTCAGAGAAGCCCGTACGTCATTTGTGGTTCCGGTGCTCATGAAGCTTCTCTCCTTTAATCATTAGTAATAACATACTAAGTTTAGGCAAATCAGCAGGTAGTGTCAATCTTTGTAACCCGCTGCCATATGGAGGGAGGGGATAGTGTATGAACTGCTGCGAAAGTTCTTTTTTCCACCGGCTGTCAACAGATTTCTTGAAGCCTAAGTAAAAAGAGAATAAAATAGAGAAAGATATGAAAGCTGTCCCCCGGGATAGGAGGAGAAAAATGCTACAAGTGAAAACTTTTCAAACAGAGGATAAATTACGCAATGTGCATGAGGAGGCCCGGATGAACGATGAGCCGCTCCTGATGAGTATTACAGAAAGAATAGACCCGCTGGACCCTTTTTCTTTTTTTGAACAGGGAAAGCAGGTGGATATGCACCGTCATTTCTGGAAAAGTGCGGAAGAAGATTTCACCCTTGTCGGTATCGGAAGCGCTGTACGGATATCGAAAGAAGGAGAAGGACGTTTTCAGGAGACTGAGCAGGAGCTGTTCGACTGGCGAAAGAGTGTCCGGCAGTGGAATCCTTACAATAAGAAAGGAACCGGTACGGTAGCTCTCGGAGGATTCGGCTTCCGCCCTGAATCGGGCGGGGAAGAACCCTGGCAGGAATTCCCGAACAGCAGCATGACGATTCCTGAGTTCCTTTTGACCAATGATGCGGAAGGTTCTTTTCTGACGACGAATTATCTCGTTTCGCCGGAGGAGGACGTCGAAACGATTATATGCCGGATGGAAGAAGATAAGGAGAGACTGCAGACTTCCGACTCTTCCGGTGACACGGAAACCGGTGTCCGTCTTGAGAAAATCGAAGAGGTGCGTCCGAAAGAATGGAAGCAGTCGATCGCCGACGCCACTGCTGAACTGAAAGCAGGCACTCTTTCGAAAGTGGTGCTGGCACGGGAAGTCCGCCTGACGTTCGACTCCGAAGCCTCGATTACGAAAGTGCTGAAGGATCTTTCCGACATGCAGAACTCGAGTTACGTGTTCGCGTTTGAACACGGCGGCTCCTATTTCGTCGGGGCTACACCGGAGCGGCTGGTGAAAGTCGAGGACGATGAGCTGTTTTCGGCCTGTCTGGCCGGCACGACGAAGCGCGGGAGTAGCGAGGAGGAAGATGAGACACTCGGTCTTGCTTTACTCAACGACCAGAAGAACCGTCTGGAACATGACTATGTCGTTCAGATGATCCGGGGTGCCGTGGAGAATTACTCCGTAAACGTAGAGATTCCGGAAGCACCGTCATTATATAAACTTAGAAACCTGCAGCACTTGTATACGCCGGTGAAAGCGAAACTGAAGGAAGGGTACTCCCTTCTTGATGTAGTGAAAGATCTTCATCCGACTCCAGCTCTCGGGGGGCTCCCGCAAAAAGAAGCCGTTACCTATATCAGCCTCCACGAAGTGATGAACCGCGGGTGGTATGCAAGTCCGGTCGGGTGGATCGATGGCGGAAGGAATGGGGAATTCGCTGTTGCTATCCGTTCTGCTCTCATACGGGGAGATAAAGCTTCTCTGTTCGCCGGATGCGGCGTAGTAGAGGATTCGAAGCCGGAAGAAGAATATGAAGAGACGAAAGTGAAGCTGAAACCGATGCTTGCAGTTTTAGGAGGGGAAGAATGAGTTATACGGAGGATCTCTCACGTTACATCACCCATTTCATCGATCAACTTACTTTATCCGGAGTGAAACATGCCGTAATATCACCGGGGTCGCGTTCGACACCGCTCGCGATTACGGCAGCCGAATCCGGAGGTGTGAAGCACTGGATCCAGCTGGATGAACGTTCCGCTGGATTTTTTGCAGTCGGACTTGCAAAGGAGAAGCAGGAACCTGTAGCCCTTATTTGTACCTCCGGGACAGCTGCTGCCAACTATTACCCGGCTGTGATCGAAGCCTTCTACAGCCGGGTGCCGCTGATTCTGCTTACGGCAGACCGTCCGCATGAACTGAGGGATGTAGGTGCCCCGCAGTCCATAGACCAGAATAATATGTACGGGTCCTACACGAAATGGTTTCATGACATGATGATTCCGGAAGCGGGTATGGAAATGTATGCCAGGAAACAGGCGGCCCGGTCTGTAGAGGAATCTCTGAGAAACCATCCAGGTCCTGTGCAGCTGAACTTCCCTTTAAGAGAGCCGCTCATGCCTGATTTCAGTCTCTCCGGTCTGTGGAGAGGAGAGCGGACTTTCTCTCCGTTCACCCGGGGCAAATTGAGAGTGGAGGAGGGTGAACTGCAACGGCTTGCCGGTCGCTTCCGAAAACGCGGTAAGGGAGTAATCGTCTGCGGCCCGCAGACAGACTCTTCGCTCGTACCGGCAATTGAAAAGCTCGCAAAAGCGCTGGACGTCCCTGTCTTCGCCGATCCGTTGTCCCAGCTTCGTACTGCCGGGTTTTCGGAAGAGTACATTATTACGCATTATGATTCCCTCCTCCGTTCGGAAAGGTTCAACGCCCTGCTGCTCGAAGCCGATTATGTTGTGAGATTCGGGGCGATGCCCGTCTCAAAAGCGTATTTGAAATGGGTGCAGCGTGCCGGGGACACAGAAATGTTCGTCGTTGACAGCGACTCCGGGTATCGCGACCCATCCGGAGTAGCGGGTGAATTCATATGGAGTGACCCCATCGCGTTCTGTGAGGATATTCTTCCTTTCATCGAAACACCGGAAGATAGCTGGAGAGCGTTTCTGAAAAGTCTGGATGAACTTGCAGCCGAGACGATGTTCCATAAAGAAGAGGAGGGATTGTACGAAGGGGATGCAGTACATGATCTGGCCCCTCTTCTCCGGAAAAATTCCGTTTTGTTCGTCGGAAACAGTATGCCGATCAGGGATGTCGACACGTTTTTCCCCGCTTTGGATACAAACGTCTCCATCCTTGCGAACCGCGGAGCTAACGGAATCGACGGGGTGACATCGGCGGCGGCCGGCACAGCTGCCTCCGGTCGTGCCGTGACCATGCTGACGGGTGATGTTTCCTTCTTCCATGATATGAACGGACTTCTCGCTGTGAAACAGTATGACCTCGATTTGACGATTGTAGTGTTCAACAATAACGGCGGGGGAATCTTCTCCTATCTTCCTCAGGCCGGGCAGACGGAACATTATGAAGCCCTTTTCGGTACGCCGCTTGATATAAATCTTGAGGAGGCGACCCGGATGTACGGCGGCTCTCACCGGCGGGTGGAAGAAAGGGAAGGCTTCATAGCGGCAGTGCAGGAAGCTCAGGCCGAGAAAGGTCTTTCAGTCGTGGAAGCCGCAGTGTCACGGGAAGATCATGTTGCCAATCATCGGAATAAGTGGAGCAGTCTCGACAGACAGATAGCCGGGAAGGTGCAGGAATATGTACATCACCGTCCGTGAGCGTTCCTACTGGGTGGAAGATGAAGGAACAGGACCGGCCCTCTGCTTTCTCCACGGTTTTACGGGCAGCACGTCCATATGGAAAGAAGTAAGAAAGTCTTTTCCAGAGTTCCGGTTAGTATTGATCGATTTGCCGGGGCATGGAAAAACGGGGGATCTCGGTCCTGTCTCCATGGAGACGGCTGTGCATGATCTGGAAATGATTTTTCAAAGACTGGAAGTGACCAGGGTCTCTCTTCTCGGCTATTCCATGGGAGGGAGAACCGCTTTATGTTTTGCGGAACGCTTCCCTCATCTTATAGACCGGCTGATTCTTGAAAGTGCTTCTCCCGGACTTTCCTCCCGGGAAGAAAGGGAAGAACGCATCCGTAAAGATAAAAAAGTGATAGCGCTTTTGCAAAACAGCGGAATCGAGGGCTTTACCGATAAATGGGAATCCCTCCCTCTCTTCGAAACGATAGCTTCCCTGCCCGGACACCGGCAGCAGAAGCTGAGAGAGGAACGTCTCGATAACGATATCGACGGACTTGTCCATTCTCTGGAAGGGATGGGCACCGGAGTTCAGCCTTCCATGTGGGACTCCCTCTCTTTTCTTATGTTTCCGGTATGTCTTATTGCCGGAGGAGAAGATAAGAAGTATGTAGCAATCAACGAAAGAATGGCCGGTCGCTTCCCGGATGCACAGCTCTGCGTAATAGAAGGGGCCGGACACATCCCTCACCTGGAAAAACCGGAGATTTTCTCTGAAATCACCCGTTCATTCGTGATATAATGCCAATTGGGTAATACATTCTATACAATTTACATAATAAAAGGAGGACTTTTCATGTCTGTGAATTGGGTTCAGGAACATGAATATGAAGAAATTCTGTATGAAACATATGGTGGGATCGCAAAAATCACCATTAACCGTCCGGAAGTGAGGAACGCGTTCACCCCGCTTACCGTCCGGGAACTGATTGACGCATTCACACGGGCCCGTGACAATTCGAACGTGGGAGTTATCGTACTTGCAGGAGCCGGAGACGCCGCTTTCTGTGCAGGTGGTGACCAGAGCGTACGCGGCCACGGCGGATATGTCGGAACCGATGAAGTGCCTCGTCTGAACGTACTGGATCTTCAGCGTCTGATCCGTGTCATTCCAAAACCGGTGGTAGCTATGGTGTCGGGATACGCAATCGGTGGAGGGCACGTACTGCATGTCGTATGTGACTTGACGATTGCCGCTGACAACGCAGTTTTCGGTCAGACAGGACCGAAAGTGGGAAGCTTTGACGCAGGATACGGGGCAGGACTCCTGGCTCGCATCGTCGGTCACAAGAAAGCCCGCGAAATCTGGTATCTGTGCCGTCAGTACTCGGCCGAGGAAGCAGAAAAAATGGGCCTCGTAAATACGGTCGTCCCGCTTGAACAGCTGGAAGAAGAAACGCTCCAGTGGTGTAAAGAGATGCTTGAGAAATCTCCGACAGCCCTTCGTTTCCTCAAAGCCTCTTTCAATGCTGACACCGACGGTCTTGCCGGACTTCAGCAAATGGGCGGAGACGCAACGCTATTGTACTATACGACCGAGGAAGCGAAAGAAGGACGCGATGCGTTCAAGGAAAAACGCAAGCCTGACTTCGATCAATTCCCGCGTTTCCCATAAGTAAAGGAAAGAGCGTCTGTTGCAGGCGCTCTTTTGTGCGTATGAATTTATTGAGAGGAGCGAGTTGTATGACGACGATGCCGCATTGGCTCAGTAAACAGGCTTTTCTGCAGCCGGAGTACCCTGCCGTCGACTTCCCGGACGGTTCCTGCATTACATTTGCAGAGCTTGAGGAAAGGTGTAAACGTAAAGCGGCAGCTCTTTTTTTTCATGGAGTGAAGGAAAAAGACCACATAGCGATTCTTTCTTCGAACCGCGTCTCCTTTATCGAGTCGATATTTGCTCTCAGCTATCTGGGAGCAAGAGCTGTTCTTTTGAACACCCGGCTCACGATCAGGGAACTGGATTATCAGATTCACGATGGAGATGTGAAGGCGATCATTTATGAGGCGGCTCAGGAAGAGAAAGTGGAAGCGCTGACCGCCGGGGATGTATCGCCTCTGCCATTTCACACTCTCACCGGCGATTACACGATGCCGGAGATGAAAGAGCGGATCGATCTGGAGGATGTTTTCACATTAATGTACACTTCGGGGACGACCGGGGCTCCGAAAGCCGTCCTTCACACCTACGGTAATCACTGGCACAGCGCCATCAGCTCCGCCCTGAACCTCGGAATGGAACGGGGGGATAAGTGGATTTTGAATTTACCGATGTTCCACGTAAGCGGATTTTCCACTCTGATGAAAGGTGTCATTTACGGAATGACCATAGAGCACCATGCCCGTTTTGATGCGCAGGAAGTAGTGGAGAGCATTAAACAAAGAGGGGCCACGATGGTCTCCGGTGTTTCCGTGATGCTCGAGGAGCTTGTGGAAGTGTTCGACCGTGACGATATCCCCGGTTCTTTTCGCTGTTTCCTGCTTGGCGGAGGTCCTGCTACAGAGAAATTGCTGAACCGGGCGGCCTCGCTCGGGATTCCGGTATTTCAGACGTACGGGATGACGGAAACTACTTCTCAGATTGCAACGCTCGCTCCGGCTGATGCCACAAGGAAGCTCGGTTCTGCAGGGAAAGCCCTAGCTACAGCTTCTCTTCACATCAATGCAGCGGAGGGGGAGATCGGCGAGATTCTTGTGGCGGGGCCGATGGTGTCCGGAGGGTATTATAAACGCGATCGGGAGGAAGGACTCCTGTTCGCCACCGGAGACATGGGTTACTTCGACGAAGAAGGCTTCCTGTATCTTGCCGGGCGTAAAAAAGAAATGATCATCTCGGGCGGGGAGAATATTTATCCGGCAGAGATCGAGAACGTACTCGTGCAGGTGCCCGGAGTGTCGGGGGCGGCTGTCACCGGCATGAAAGATGAGAAATGGGGTGAGGTTCCCGCGGCTTTTCTCACCGGGAAAGATATAAAAAGGGATGAGATACTGCAATACTGCGAAAGACACCTGGCGCGTTATAAGCATCCGGCATATGTATACAGGGTGGCCGAGCTCCCTCGAAACGCTTCGAATAAAGTGCTGAAGTATAAGCTTACGGAAATGGTGAAAGCGGGGGAGTGCGATGAAATTGAATAAAGCCGTCCTTCACAGGGTGGAGGTACCCATGAAAGCCCCTTTCACTACGGCACACGGAGCGATCGGTTCGCGTGAAGTGATTATCGTGGAAGTGGAAGATGACAAGGGGGAAAGAGGGTACGGCGAAATTGCCGCTTTTCCGAGCCCCTTTTATACGGAAGAGACCGTAACGACGGCCTGGCATATAGCGAAAGATTTCCTGCTCCCTTCCCTGAATGAGACAGACGCACCCAGGATATTCAGGACCGTACAGGGGCACCCTATGGCGAAAGCCGGTATCGAGCAGGCCCTGTTCGACCTGAAAGCCAAAAGAGAAGGCAGGAGTTTATCCGAGTATATCGGGGGGACGAGAAAGGAAGTTGCCGCCGGGGGAGTGATCAGTCTCTCCGGTGACCCGAAAAAAGAGCTCCGTACTCTGAAGCAGGCAGGTTTCCAACGGGCAAAGGTGAAAGTTGAGCGGGGGCGGGAAAAAGAGCAGCTGCAGGCGCTGAGGGAAGAGGACGCCTCGTTTCCGCTTATGATTGACGGGAATGGTGCGTACGAGTCCCCGGACGAACTGCTTCCTCTTGATGAATTCAAGCTTCTGATGATTGAACAGCCGTTTCGATCCGGAGACTTCCGGAAGCACTGCCATTTACAGAAGAAAATGAACACGCCGATATGTCTCGATGAGTCGATCCGGAGCTTTGAAGATGCTGTCCAGGCGATGGAATTCAAGGCCTGCCGGATACTCAACGTAAAACTGAGCCGGGTGGGCGGATGGTCCGAAGCCCTGCAAATTCATGACCGGGCAGTAAAAGAAGACATGCCTCTCTGGTGCGGAGGTATGGTGGAGACCGGCATCGGGAAAGCCCATAGTCTTGCGCTGGCTTCCCTGCCCAATTTCACTCTGCCCGGTGACTTATCCGGATCCGACCGATATTTTGAGAAAGATATTATAAAAGATCCCATAAGCCTTGAGGGTGGTTTCATACGCGTGCCCGAAGGTCCCGGGATAGGAGTCGAACCGGATTTCGGGTATATGGAAAGTGTTACGAAAGACAGATGGTTTCAACGATACTGAAAATGATTATCAAAATCATTGACACACCTGTAAGTAATTTCTACACTTGTAAGTGAATAGAAGAGGTGAGGAATATGAGTGAAGAAATGATTACGAGAGAAGAAGAACAGTTTTTGAATGAGCATTTTCGCTTTTTTACGGATCAACATTTGCAGGAACCGGTTTTGGAAACGGTTCGTGCAACCGATTTGTTATCCCGCGAAGGAATCGAACATGTTTTGAATGACCTGCATCTGTATCTTGATTCACAGTCGTTTCTTACTACCGGTTCCCTGCTCGGGAAAAGGTTCGGATATTACGCTGTTACGGTGCCGATTGTAATGATGACGGTGTTTGATAAATTCCCTGACGTTTCCCCCGGGAATGTGGAGTACATCCGTATCGATGAGAACCCGAAATGGTTCCCTAAATTCCATCTCAGGGATAAAACGGTATCCGTCCCGGGAGAAGACAGGGAAGAGTGGATAGTTGAAAATATGCGGCACTTATTCAGGGATTTCCTTCAGCCCGTTCTTTTCCACATTCATAAGACTACGCGTATTTCAAAGAAGGTATTATGGGAAAATACAGCCATTTATCTGTACTGGTTTTATGAACGCAAACTTCCTGAATGGTATGAAGGAGAGGAACTGGCAGAGAAAAGGAAAGACTTTCGATATATCATCGATGAACTGGACGGAGAACCGTTCGGTGAACAGAAAAACCCTTTCACTTACTTCGAGTCTCAGCCCTTATTGCCTTCAGGGGCTAGGGAAAGGAAATGCTGCTGCCTCTCCTACCGGCTTCACGAAGACAGTACGTTCTGTAAAGTATGTCCCCATCTGAAACAGATGGAGAACATGAAGAAATAGTTTCTTCCGGAAGATGCTGCAATGATTTCCGGTACGGCCGGTGGAAAAAAGAAGAAATGAAACATTTGTAATTTTCCCTTCATATGGTACGATTTAATTAGAGTAAAAAGAGTGTTTTGGAAAAGGCAGTTGATACCATATGCAAGAGTTCTATGATTATTATAATAATCCTGTGAAATTATCTTTTAAGGACCACCCTTTTTCAAGCGAACCGAAGCACGTATGGGTGATTTGCCAATACCGTGGAAAATGGCTGCTGACCGAACACAAGGAACGTGGTCTGGAGTTCCCCGGCGGGAAAGTGGAAGAGGAGGAGACCGCCTCGGAAGCTGCTGTCAGGGAAGTGAAAGAAGAAACGGGAGGCATCGTCGATCAGCTGCGTTACGTCGGTCAATACTTCGTCAAAGGTAAAGGTGGCACGATCATCAAAAACGTTTATTTTGCAGAGGTTTTACAGTTGCGGGAAGAAGCCCATTATTTCGAAACGAACGGTCCGGTACTGCTCGAGCAGCTTCCGGAAGCTTTGCCGAGACAGAAAGAGTACAGTTTTATGATGAAAGATAAAGTGCTCCCGTGCTGTCTGGAAAGAATTGGAACGGTGTAGCGTGAGATGTGTAACTACCAGGGGACTCCCCGGGCTGTCGAGAAATTCTCGGCAGCTTTTTTGTTAGAAAATCGATAAAAATAAGCATGCAGAGAAATGGAGCGTTTCTCTGCATGCTTGTTGTCTGTATGACAGTATTAACGTTTGATCGGTCCGGCTGCTGCAATCGTTTCGTCAGCATAAGCGAATTTCTTGAAGTTCTCATGGAACTTGGCAGCCAGGCTCTCTGCCTGCGTATCGTAATCACTTTTGTCTTCCCAGGCATTACGCGGAATCATGACTTCCTCCGGAACACCGTCACAGTGAAGAGGAATGTTAAGGCCGAAGACAGGGTCCTGGTACATTTCCGTGTTTTTGAATTCTCCGTTCAATGCAGCATCCACCATACGTCTCGTATAGGACAGTTTCATTCTCTTACCTGTCCCGTAAGCTCCGCCGGTCCAGCCGGTGTTGACGAGGTAGACGTCTGTGTTGAACTCGTCGATTTTCTCACCCAGCATCTTCGCGTAGACGGAAGGCGGTAACGGGAGGAACGGTGCGCCGAAGCAGGCGGAAAACGTAGCTTCGGGCGTGGTGACGCCCCGCTCTGTCCCTGCGAGTTTACTCGTATACCCGCTCAGGAAGTGATACATCGCCTGTTCTTTCGTAAGTTTGCTGATAGGCGGAAGAACTCCGGTAGCATCAGCTGTCAAAAAGATTATTTTATCGGGATGTCCGGATTTACTTTCCTCAAGAGCGTTGTCGATATGATCAAGCGGGTAAGCGACACGCGTATTTTCCGTCAGGGAAGTGTCGGTGAAATCCGGTTTCCCCGTACCCGGGTTTACAGCTACGTTTTCGAGTACCGCGCCGAATCTGATGGCTCTGTAAATATCAGGTTCCGTTTCAATAGAAAGGTCTTTAGTTTTGGCATAACAGCCGCCTTCCATATTGAATACACCTCTATCGGACCAGCCGTGTTCATCGTCACCGATAAGGTAACGGGAAGGGTCGGCGGAAAGAGTCGTTTTTCCTGTACCGGAGAGTCCGAAGAAGAGAGCGGTTTCTCCCTCCGCGTTCACGTTAGCGGAGCAGTGCATCGGCAATACGTCCTGTTTCGGCAGGAGATAGTTCATCACGGAGAAGATCGACTTCTTGATCTCTCCGGCATACTGCGTGCCGCCGATCAGTACTATTCTATGTTTGAATGATACCGTTACGAACACTTCGGAATTGGTTCCGTCTGTCTCCGGGTCGGCTTTCAGCCCCGGTGCAGAGAGCACTGTGAACGCATTTTCGTGAAGAGGTTCCTCTTCACTCCCGGGTCTTATGAACATCTGCCTTGCGAACATATTGTGCCAGGCGTATTCTGTAATCACACGGATTGGCAGACGGTAGTCTTCATCGGCGCCTGCGTAACCCTGGAATACGAAACGTTCAGGGAGGTCTTTCAGATATCCGATCACTTTGTGGTAAAGGTGAAGGAATGTTTCTTCCTGCATCGGCTGGTTCACTTTGCCCCAGTCGACCTTTTCGGCAGTTTCATCGTCTTTTACAATGAATTTATCGTTCGGGGACCGTCCTGTATATGCTCCGGTTTCTGCCTTTACAGCTCCGGTATCGGTCAGTGTTCCTTCATTCCTGTTGAGTATGTTTTTCGTAAGGTCCGGAACAGAAAGCTGTACTTGTGTTCCTTCTTCCTCAAGCAGCTCCTCGATGCTTGAACGGTCGCTTCTGGCATGAATCATTTTAAAAACCCGCCTTTCCCTGAAATTCCGCATGTAAGCGATTATTTGTAAATAGTATAACACATTGTCATTAATAGTCCATACTGCAATTCATTTTTTTAAAATCATCTGCAGCTGCTGTATAATCTGGAGAAAAGGAAGGTGAAAAGGTTGAAGAAATCGATCGTTCTGTACGATGCAGCATGTCCTTTGTGCCTTAAAACGAAAAAGTGGGTGAGCCTCCTGGACCGGGAAAATCGACTGCTCTGGCTGTCGCTGCAGAAGCTTACCGAGTATACTTCTCTTCCCGCTGAAAAAGAAGGACAAATTCGTGAACAATTACATTTATATGATCCTTCGCGCAACGAACATGTAGGGTATGACGCGATCACCTATATATGTAAGGAGTCGCCGCTGCTTCGCTTCGCCGGAAAGCTGATGGAGTTTCGGACTGCGAGGGCGGTCGGAGTTCCGGTTTATCGATTTATCGCTAATAACAGATACAGAGTGGGAATCCACGATTGTAAAGACGGAAGCTGCTCCATCTAATTGACAATCATAGCTGATTTGGTATGATAAAATGCGAACGGTAACTCTCTTATCCAGAGTCGGTGGAGGGACAGGCCCGAGGAAACCCGGCAACCTTCTTTTGATATGGTGCTAACCTGACGCAAGAGTACTCTCTTGGACGATAAGAGCGGAAGGAAATCATCCCTTTCCTCATACGATGAAGGAAAGGTTTTTCTTTTTTAATGAAGGAAATCAAAATTTCTCTTAATAGTATAAACGTTTCCTGAAGGACCTTCCTGTTTTCCATGCATGGTTAATGAAGGAATGGAACTGATTCCGGTTTTCAACCCGTGAAAACAGGGGCCGGAATTCGGAAACAGAATGCAGTATATTAAAGTATGATGCTGGTAAGAGTGCCGTAATCAGAGTTTAAGGAGGAATCATGTAACATGGCAGCAAATCGCCGGTTGTTCACATCTGAATCGGTTACGGAAGGGCATCCCGATAAGATATGTGACCAAATTTCCGATGCAATTCTTGATGAAATACTGAAGGAAGACCCGAATGCCCGGGTGGCCTGTGAGACAATGGTTACCACAGGACTTGTACTTGTCTCCGGGGAAATCAGTACGACGACATATGTGGATATCCCGCAGGTCGTAAGGCAGACAATTAAAGATATCGGGTACACGAGGGCGAAGTTCGGATTCGATGCCGATACCTGTGCCGTCCTTACAGCTATTGATGAACAGTCCCCGGATATCGCGGGCGGAGTGGATGAATCTCTGGAATCGAGAGAAGGACAGATGAGCGAAGAGGAAATCGACGCAATCGGTGCCGGGGATCAGGGTCTTATGTTCGGATACGCAACAGATGAAACGGATGAACTGATGCCTTTGCCGATCTCGCTTGCTCACCAGTTGTCCAAGCGTCTGGCGGACGTGCGGAAAGACGGGACCCTCTCCTACCTGCGTCCGGACGGTAAGACACAGGTGACTGTGGAATATGACGAGAACAACAACCCGCTCCGGGTCGATACGGTGGTCATCTCTACGCAGCATGCCGAAGAGATTACGCTTGGGCAGATTAAGGAAGATTTGATGAAGCACGTAATTGTGCCGGTCGTCCCGGAGAAGTTCATGGATGACCAGACGAAGTACATCCTTAACCCTACAGGCCGTTTCGTTATCGGCGGGCCTCAGGGTGACGCCGGGTTGACAGGACGCAAAATCATCGTTGACACTTACGGCGGCTATGCCAGACACGGAGGAGGGGCCTTCAGCGGCAAGGACTCCACTAAAGTGGACCGCTCCGCTGCTTACGCCGCCCGCTACGTTGCAAAAAATATTGTTGCCGCCGGTCTTGCGAAGACGTGTGAAGTCCAGCTCGCATACGCCATCGGGGTAGCCGAACCGGTCTCGATTTCCATCGATACGGACGGTACCGGGGAAGTCACGGAAGCCAGGCTCGTGAAAGCTGTGCGGGAACTTTTCGATCTACGTCCGGCAGGGATTATCCGCATGCTCGATTTGAAACGTCCTATTTATCGACAGACGGCCGCGTACGGTCACTTCGGCCGCCCGGCGGATCATTTCCCCTGGGAAAACGTCGATAAAGTGGATTTGCTGAGAGCTAAAATAAAAGAAGAATAGATAGGCCGCACGTACAAAAATCCGAACGAAAGCGTTCGGATTTTTGTTTATTCCGTTAAATTAGAATAGAAGAAAAATACACGGCCGAGGCCAGAACAAAGAATCATTTCTCTCCGCTGTTTTTATAATACTGTCCTTTTTCCACGTAGCTCTTACGTATACGATCCAGTTCTTTGAAGTCTTTCTCGGTCAAATCTCTCACTACTTTAGCCGGGCGTCCCACGGCAAGAGTGCGGGGAGGTATCGTTTTACCCGGAGGAACGAGACTTCCGGCACCGAGAAAAGCTTCTTCACCGATGACGGCGCCGTCGAGTACAATCGATCCCATTCCGACTAAGGCATTCTTTTTGATGGTAGCGGAATGAAGCGTAACCTGATGCCCGATGGTGACTCCGTCCTCCAGCGTAAGCGGCATGCCCGGGCTCTGGTGGAGGAGACTGAGATCCTGTACATTTGTATTATTTCCGATTCTGACAGGAGCGACGTCGCCCCTGATTACGGTTTTGAACCAGATACTCGCATATTCCCCGATCGACACATCCCCGGTTATGACAGTGTCTTCAGCCACGTAAGCCGTGTCGGCAATTTCGGGATAGTAACCTTTATATTCGCAAATCATCTTCATCCTCCTTATACTGTATATTATAGTAAGTATATCAGAGGAAAACGGAGGTACAAGTGATGCTGAAAGAATACATATCTGTTACGCCAAAAGCCGTAATCGTTGTCGTACACGGGGCTTTTGAGCACGGGGGACGCTACAGGACACTGGCTGAGAAATTCCAGACAGATGGATACTCGGTGGTCGTCGGAGACCTCCCCGGTCAGGGAGACGACATAGACAATCGGGGCCATATCCGCAGTTTCCGGCAGTACCTGGATACCATTGAAGGATGGGTGGA
The DNA here is from genome assembly GCF_900156705.1 of Salimicrobium salexigens. NCBI lineage: Bacteria > Bacillati > Bacillota > Bacilli > Caryophanales > Bacillaceae > Salimicrobium > Salimicrobium salexigens. The sequence continues at coordinate 258,619 of NZ_FTOK01000004.1, forward strand.
GTATGCGAAGGAAGTGGAGGTCCCTGTTTTTCTCCTTGGTCACAGCATGGGAGGGCTTGCCGTTATCCGGGCGCTGCAGGAAAAATCGCTCCCGGTCCAGGGTGTGATTTTATCCTCTCCGGCACTCGGCATAAAGAATGGAGCAAGTAAACCGCTTGAGGCGATGGCCAAGGTGATGGACAGGCTTTCACCATCTCTGCTCGTATCATATCCCTACCGTCCCGAAACAGTTACGAGAAATGAAAATGTGTGGGAGCAGGACAGGAAGGACGACAAAATTTTGCAGAAAGTATCTGTAAGATGGTACAAAGAATTTCAAAGAGCTATCAAAGTCGCTCGCGACAAACCGTTCAGCGATGTCCCCCTCCTCCTCATGCAGGCAGGAGAGGACAAGATGGTGAACTCTGAAGACACGAAGCGCTGGTTCGATGCACAGAATTTGACGGAGAAGGCTTACAAAGAATGGCCGGGCCTTTATCATGAACTGTTCAATGAGCCGGAGTGGGAAGAAGTTTACCGTTACGCTTTAAGTTTTATAGAAATACACCGTTAAGAGGAGGATCCAGTTTTGGCAAAGCAGGCACCGAAGCAACCGATAGCCCTGATGTATCAGGGGTACAGATTTATATTTCCGGAGGTTTACCGTCAATTGGAGGCCTGGAAAGAGAGAGCGGCGGATATTCCGGATCCCGAACTGAGATTTCAGGCAACAGACAGTATAGAGAAAAAAGCTTTTCACTGTGAGGGAGGCGGGCTTTTCTCCCTGCTATCCGGAGCGCAGTGGAAAGAAACCGTCACTTTCGTAGTGGCATACCAGACCATCTGTGATTACCTGGATAATTTATGTGACCAGAGCGAATCCCTGGACCCGAAAGACTTCGAAAGTCTCCACTTTGCTCTGGAAGATGCGGTTCATCCCGATTATGAACACCGTGATTATTATGCATTCAGAGAAGAGAAGGAAGACGGGGGATACCTGAGTGAACTCGTTTCCACCTGCCAGGGTGTACTGAGCCGTTTTCCGTTCTATCACCTCGTTCAGCTGGACGTGGCGGATCTCAGTGCGTTATACGGAGAGTTCCAGGTGCATAAACACGTGAAGGAAGAAGAGAGAGTGGGGCGCATGCAACAGTGGCATCAGAGAAATATGTCCAGGGTGCCGGATATGCAGTGGTATGATTTTTCAGCCAGCACCGCTTCTACCATGGGAGTATATACGCTCGTCGCTTACGCTGCGGGGAAACGGGTGAACAGAGAGCTGGTCCGGCGTGTCAGAAACTGTTACTTCCCTTACATGCAGGGGATGCACATACTGCTTGATTACTACATTGACCAGGCAGAAGACGAAGCGGATGGTGAGATGAACTTCTGTACATATTACCCTTCCAACGAAGCGCTGAAAAAACGTATAGGAGAATTCATGGAGGAGACAGATCGTAAAATAGCGGAGCTTCCGGATGCCGACTTTCATCAGATGCTCCGCGAAGGTGTCGTGAGCATGTATCTGGCCGACGAGAAAGTTAAGGAGCTTCCCGGCTCTTCTTCGATGGTGCCATACCTCCTGAATAAGAGCGGGACAAGAAGCTGGTTCTTCTACCTGAATGTTAAAGCTTACCATAAACTGAAAGCCTGACCACAAAGGTCAGGCTTTTTCTAATGCTACAATGAAAGGTGCATTGTTTTTCTGATTGAGAAATTCGTACTTGAGTACGTGAACCGAACGCTGATCAAGATTTCCGGCGTATTCCATCACTTTTTCTTTCTCTTTTTTTCCACCTTCATGACCGTGGTAGACGACGAGGACTACGAGACCGCCTTTTTCCATAACTGAAAGGATATTATCAATGGCTTCAATGGTGTGCTCGGGGGTAGTAACGACGGTTTTATCGCTTCCCGGCAGAAACCCCAGGTTAAAGATGGCCCCTCTGATATTCGGATGACGCTCCTCCGGTATGTATTTCAGCGCTTCTGCGTGAGACGCTTCATTTAAAGTCACCTGATGAACCGAGTTATTCTCTTTCAGTCTGGCAGCTGTAGCTTCTATTGCGTCCTTCTGGATATCAAAGCCGTACACATGGCCGGACTCTTTTGTGAGACTGGCCAGGAAAAGAGTGTCGTGGCCGTTTCCGCAAGTAGCATCAATGGCTATATCCCCTTCGGTTACTGCTTTCTTCATCAGTTCGTGTGAAAAGGGGAGGACTCTGTCGAGATTCATAATGCTCCTCCTTTAAAATAAAATGGAGAAATCATTGTATCATATCAAAAAGAAAAACATCGCCTTTTTATTTCGACGATGTTTTACCTTTGGAAGATCCACGTTTGGACACTGTATTATAAGCTTTGCGAGCGTATCTTTTCGTTTTTTCCGGATTGCGTTTTGCGTAGGATACCGCTTTTCTGATTAAATTTTTCATTTTATCACCTCATATTTAGTCCTTCCCGTTGCAGGAGTTTCTGAAACACAGGAAACAGTTGACAAAGAGGGCTGTATTCATTAAGATACGGTTATAATTGAGGCTGCGTGATAAGGGGAATAGTAGCAATCGAAAAAATACAGAGAGACAGCGGCCGGTGAAAGCTGTTTTTGATTCGTTGTGAACTCGCCCCTGTACTTAAAAGCACGTATCCCGGCTTATCCACCGTTATCGGAACCGAGTGAGCGAAAAATTCGCTAATGTGGGTGGTACCGCGGGATACAGCCTCTCGTCCCATAATTATTGGGAGGGGAGGCTTTTTTTCTGGTTTTGAACAAATAGAAGAAAATTCGATCCGAGGTTTCAGGTTTGATGATTCCATATAGTAATGACACAGTACATAGTTGAACAGGAGGAAGGTAAATGGCTTTTAATCATAAGAACATAGAGAAGAAATGGCAGACCTACTGGCTCGAGAATAAGGTGTTCAAATCCGAAACGGATACAGACAAAGAGAAGTTCTATGCTCTGGATATGTTCCCTTATCCGTCCGGATCAGGTCTTCACGTCGGGCACCCGGAGGGGTATACAGCTACGGATATCCTCTCGAGAATGAAGCGGATGCAGGGGTATGAAGTACTTCACCCGATGGGATGGGATGCTTTCGGGCTACCGGCTGAGCAGCACGCTCTCGATACCGGGAATGATCCGGAAGAATTCACTGCGCACAACATCGAAACGTTCCGTCGACAGATCCAGGAACTCGGTTTCTCCTACGACTGGGACAGGGAAATTAACACGACGGATCCCGACTATTATAAATGGACGCAGTGGATTTTCCTTAAATTGTACGAAAGGGGACTCGCTTATATAGATGAAGTTCCTGTAAACTGGTGCCCGGCTCTCGGCACGGTTCTTGCCAATGAAGAAGTGATCGATGGAAAGAGTGAGCGGGGCGACCATCCGGTGGAACGCCGGCCGATGAAACAATGGATGCTCAAAATCACTGCTTATGCGGACAGACTGCTGGATGATCTTGAAGAACTGGACTGGCCGGAGAGCATTAAGGATATGCAGCGTAACTGGATCGGGAAATCCGAAGGGGCGGAAGTGGAATTCGATATCGAAGGTTTCAATGAATCTTTCAAAGCGTTCACCACCCGGCCGGACACTCTTTTCGGTGCTACATATGCTGTGTTTGCCCCGGAACATCCTTACATTGAAAATATAACCGCCGAAGAACAGAAAGAAGCGGTCCAGAAATACGTTAACGAAGCAATGAATAAGAGCGATCTTGAAAGAACAGATCTTGCCAAAGGCAAATCTGGCGTTTTTACGGGCGCTTATGCTGTCAACCCGGTTAATGGAAAGAAACTTCCGATCTGGGTAGCCGATTATGTCCTTATGAGCTACGGGAGCGGTGCAATCATGGCAGTTCCGGCTCATGATGAACGGGACTACGAATTCGCGCGTAAATTCGATCTTGAAATCATTCCGGTCGTCGAAGGAGGAGATGTGGAAGAGGAAGCTTATACGGGTGAAGGCCCCCACATCAATTCCGATTTTCTGAATGGACTTTATAAAGAGGAAGCAATAGATAAAGCGATCCAGTGGCTTGAAGAAAACGGCAAAGGCCAAAAACAGACGACTTACCGTCTCCGTGACTGGCTGTTCAGCCGTCAGCGTTACTGGGGAGAACCGATACCTGTTATCCACTGGGAAGACGGGTCTGTAACCGCAGTACCAGAAGAAGACCTTCCGATTGAACTGCCGAAGACGACGGAGATCAAACCGTCCGGTACGGGAGAATCGCCGCTTGCGAATATCAGTGACTGGGTGAACGTTACGGACCCTGAAACGGGAATGAAAGGGAAGAGAGAAACGAATACGATGCCTCAGTGGGCCGGCAGCTGCTGGTACTACCTGCGGTTTATCGATTCCGATAATGACGAAACGTTCGCGGATTACGAGAAGCTGAAAAAATGGCTCCCTGTAGATATCTACATCGGCGGCGCAGAACATGCCGTTCTGCATCTGCTCTACGCACGTTTCTGGCACAAAGTGCTTTACGATGCAGGAGTAGTACCGACGAAGGAACCTTTCCAGCAGCTGTTCAACCAGGGTATGATTCTTGGTGAAGGCAACGAAAAAATGAGTAAATCGAAAGGGAACGTAGTTAACCCGGACGATATCATTCATACTCACGGAGCGGATACTCTTCGTCTTTATGAGATGTTTATGGGGCCGCTGGAGGCGTCTATCGCGTGGTCTGAAAACGGACTTGAAGGAGCGCGGCGTTTCCTTGACCGTGTGTGGAGAATCGTTTCTCCTGAAGGGAAGCTGAACCCTGCCATAAAAGAAGATGCAGATAAAGAAGCTCTGGAAAAAACGTATCATGAAACAGTGATGAAAGTGACGGAGAACTTCGAAGATCTGCGTTTTAATACGGGTATTTCCCAAATGATGGTGTTCATTAATGACGCTTATAAAGCAGACGAGATCCCTAAAACCTTTATGGAAGGATTCGTTAAACTGCTTTCCACTGTGGCGCCTCACGTCAGTGAAGAAATGTGGTCGAATCTTGGTCACGAGGGAACGATTGCGTACGAACCATGGCCGACGTTCGACCCTGAAAAACTCATAGAGGAAGAAGTTGAGGTTGTCGTCCAGGTGATGGGGAAAGTCCGCGCCAAAATGATGGTGAACAAGGAAGCTTCTAAAGAAGATCTTGAAAAATCCGCCCTGGAACATGAAGAAGTCAAGCCGTGGCTTGAAGGGAAAACAGTAAGAAAAGTTATTGCCGTACCCGGAAAACTGGTTAATATTGTAGCTGATTAATTATGCGCCTGTCCCTTTGCCCGGGGGCAGGCTTTTTTCTTGACTTCTAATGAAGATTTAATAGAATTACAATTGCAAAACCTAAAAAAGGAGGATGGTCAACATGAGTACTATTCCTGAAATGAACGGTGAAACACTCGAACAGAAGTTGAAAAACGGAGAAAATATAACAGTTATAGATGTGCGGGAAGACGAAGAAGTCGAAGAAGGTATGATTCCGGGAGCTAAACACGTCCGTTTAGGAGATCTGCAGGATAGATACACCGAACTGGATAAAGAGGACAATCACGTAGTCGTCTGCCGTTCCGGAAGAAGAAGTATGAAAGCGTCCGAATTTCTTAAAGAGAACGGATTCACAACCGTTACCAATCTCGAAGGCGGTATGCTGGGATGGCCCGGAGACGTCAGCAAAAAATAAAGAAGGTGAAAAGATGATTTATTGGGGTGGGACAGCAGCTATCGCTCTGCTTTTGTTTATTACCACGCGTACAAAAGGAAGGAACGGGCTGCAGACCTTAAATGATAATGAAATCAGCGACAATGATTATTGTGTGATTGATATAAGAGACTATATTTCTGCACACCGCTCTCCTTATCCGGGAGCAGAGAACATCCCTCTCAGTTATCTGCCGAGAGAACTGAAGGAAAGATTCGACTGCCCGAAAGAAATTCTTCTCGTCACAGATGACGAACGGGGAGCGGTAAAAGCCGCCAGACTGTTGAGAAAGAAAAGAGATCAGTCTGTATATTATGTGAAAGCTTCCTGAGAGAAGTGAAAAAGGAAAAAGCACAAAAACCGAAACCTGACGTTCGGTTTTTGTGCTTTTTGTATCGTGAGAAAAAGAGGATGATGGTATCCGAAAGTAATGAAGCGCAGGGCAAGGAAAAGAGGAACCCGTGAACATTCACATGCTTTATCCGGGTCAGTAGTACCCTGTGTATGCGGGGTGTTGCCGGTATATTCATTAGCGCAAAATCATTATCGGTAAAAAATACAAATTAAATTTCAAAAAGTCATTGACCTTCGAAGCTGTAGAGTGTAATATTGTTTTTGCTGCTTTGAAAGGCAGAAAAAACAGAGTGAATTAATTGTTGACTTTCTGTAACTGAAAGTGGTACAATAGTTTTGCTTCACATTAATAAGTAGATCTTTGAAAACTGAACAATGTTTTATGCCATGCGTCAATTTTTTGAACGAATTATGATTGAGCTAATCAATCTCTTTTATGGAGAGTTTGATC
>NZ_FTOK01000028.1:0-1490 GCF_900156705.1 Salimicrobium salexigens
ATTGAACTATACCCCGAATAATGGACACGAAAAAAAGTGCCCCTTATTCGGGGTTTTTTATGTTTCCTAACCTCGAAGTTCCTTTATAATCAAATTAACGACAAAGAGCGGGGTTGAAAAACATGACGAAGATAATGTTTACCGAAGCACAAAGAAAAGAGTTAGCGTCCAATCCGAACGTCCTCAAGGTGACTGATCGTTCCATCACCTATGCCCCAGCCTTCAAAGTGAAGGCTGTGAAAGAAAACCAAGAAGGAAAGAGCCCGTCTCATATCTTTGTAAACCACGGTTTCGATGTGGCGATGATTGGCGCCAAGAAGCCTAAAGAGTGTTTGAAACGGTGGCGCAAGATATTCCATGAACACGGAGAAGATGGGTTCTATACCGAGCGACGGGGCAAAGGTTCCACAGGGAGACCTTCCTCGAAACATCTTTCTTCCGAAGATCAATTGAAGAAGGCAGAAGCGCGTATTGCGTATCTGGAGGCAGAGTTGGATTTTGTAAAAAAGCTCGACGAACTCGAAAGGCAGGCGAAGAAGAAGAGATAACCACCTCAGAGAAATTTCAACTCATTGAACGAGTCCTCCGGACTCATGGTTTCCCCCATATGATCCGGTATTTTTGTGAGATTGCCCGGGTAAGCCGGTCCGGGTACTACAACTGGTTGAAATCAGAGGATGCCCGTCATAAGAGGGAACAGAAAGATGAGGCGGATTATGAAATCATCAAGAAAGCGTTCGACCGGCGTCAGGGCAGAGTCGGAGCTCTCCCCATCAAAATGATGGTGGAGAACGATGAACACGTCGTGATGAACCATAAACGTATTCGACGCATCATGAAGAAATACAACCTCGTATGTACCATTCGCAGAGCGAACCCTTATAAACAAATCGCTCAAGCGACCCAGGAACATCAAACATGTGACAATAAGCTGGAGCGTCACTTCGATCACGAGGAACCACAACGCGTCCTTTTAATGGATATCACGTATCTCTATTATGCGAAGGGACAGAAGGCTTACCTTTCGGCCATCAAAGATGGGGCGATCCGTGAGATTCTGGCTTACTATCTATCGACCTCTTTGAAGATGGATATCGTCTACACGACTCTTGATAAGTTAATGGAACGGGAGGATTTCTTCCCTCATCCCGATTGTCTGATTCACTCAGATCAGGGTATGCATTACACGCATCCTGCGTTCCAGAAAAAAGTGAAAGACCTGGGGTTACACCAGTCGATGTCTCGAAGAGGCAACTGTTGGGATAATGCCCCGATGGAATCCTTCTTCGGCCACATGAAAGACGGCATCAACTTCAAGGCCTGTTTCTCTTTCTCCGAGGTGCAACAAGCCATCGACGAATACATGGATTATTACAACAACCATCGATACCAGTGGTCCTTACAAAAAATGACCCCGGCTCAATACCGAGGTCATCTTATAGCAGCCTAGCACTTTTTATTAAACTGTCCATTTTCAGGGTTACAGTTCA